>NZ_JBANAZ010000012.1:0-151017 GCF_059803455.1 Bradyrhizobium sp. UFLA05-108
TAGAAGGCCCTGGCCGGAGTGCTCTCTTGCCCATGAAATTCAAGTGCCGCCGCACCGGCGGTGAGCACCCTCCTCCTTGTGGAGGAGGGTGCTCACCACCGGTGCGGCGGCACTTGAATTCCATGGGCAAGAGGGCCCTCCGGCCAGGGCCTTCTACTTTGCATGGGGTTGTTTTCGAGATTTTTGTTTAAGCCAACCCAAGGCTCACACGCCGATGGCGTTGAGCCAGCCGAAGCGGATCGGAAAACCTTCGCCGCCAAGCAGCGTGGTGGTCTCGTAGAGCGGCAGGCCGACGACGTTGCTGTAGGAACCGACCATCTTGACCACGAAGGAGCCAGCGATGCCCTGCACGGCGTAGCCGCCGGCCTTGCCGCGCCATTCGCCGGAGCCGATATAGGCCTGGATGTCATCCTCGGAGAGGCGCTTGAAGCGGACCCGGGTCTCGACCAGGCGCTGGCGGAACGCCTCGCGCGGGGTGACGAGGCAGATCGCGGTGTAGACGCGGTGGTTGCGCCCTGACAGCAGCCGCAGGCACTGCGCCGCCTCGTCCACCAGGTTGGCCTTGGGCAGAATGCGGCGGCCGACCGCAACAACGGTGTCGGCCGAGAGGACGAAGGCGCCGCGCAGCTCGTCGTCGAGCTGCACGGATTTGAGCGCCGCATCAGCTTTTGCCCGGGCGAGGCGGTTGGCGCAGGCGCGCGGCAGCTCGCCCCGCTTCGGCGTCTCGTCGACATCGGCCGGGCGCAAGGCATCGGGCTCGATGCCCGCCTGATTGAGCAGTGACAGGCGCCGTGGCGAACCGGAGGCAAGAACGAATTTGGGGCGGCCGAGCATCAGGTGATTTGGGGAACGAAGCAGGGGTGAATTGCGCGCGGAACCTATCGGAAGGGGGCCGTTTTCACAACCCGGGAACCCAGACTTAAGCGATTCGGGCGCCCAGAGATGCGTGTGCCTGCTGTCTGTGACGCGGGTGTTACGGGCAGGTTTCGTGTCCCGGACGCGGCGCGGCCTGAAAGATGCTGAGCCGGGGCACGAGAGTCACCCGCTCGCAGCCCCGGCCTTCGCAAAGCGCTTGCGGATGCGCAGCAGGAGCTGGTCGCAGACCTCGCGATAGGCGGCGAGCTTCTGGTCGCGGCTGCCTTCGGTGCCCGTCGGATCATGCGTCGGCCAGTACTCGACATCGGCGGCGAGCGTGCGCGTCAGCTCCAGTGCCTTATGATGGGCCTCGGGCGACAGCGTGATGATGAGGTCGAAGTTCAACCCCTCCCAGTCCTCCAGCTCCTCAAAGGTCTGCGGCTTGTGGGTGGAGATGTCCTGCCCGAGCTCGGCCATCACGGCGACCGCGAAGGGATCCAGTTCGCCCTTCCTGGCGCCGGCGGACTTCACATAGAGCCCGTGCGGAAACATGTGGTGCAACAGGCTCTCGGCCATCGGCGAGCGCACGCTGTTGAGCGCGCAGGCGAACAACACCGATTGCGGATCGCGTGCGCGTGGGGGCGCCGCCACCGCGATCAGCCTTTCCAGTGCAGGACAGTAATGAGCGTGAACAGCCGGCGCGAGGTCTCGAAATCCACCCGCACCTTGCCCTTCAGCCGCTCCTGGAGCGTGCGCGATCCCTCGTCATGGATGCCGCGGCGGCCCATGTCGATCGCCTCGATCTTGTCCGGCGTAGCTGTCCGGATCGCCTGGTAGTAGCTGTCGCAGATCATGAAATAGTCCTTCACGATCCGCCGAAACGGCGTCAGCGACAACAGATGCGCGACCACGGGCGAGCCGTCCTCCTTGCGAATGTCGAACATCAACCGGTTGCCGGTGATGCCGATATGCAGCGTGAACGGGCCCTGGCCGTCGGCGCCTTCCGGCGCGAACAGGTTCTGCTCGATCAGATCGTAGATCGCGATCGCGCGCTCATGCTCGATGTCCGGCCCGGAGCGGCCAATCGATTCCTCGTCGAGCGTGACGCCGACGATGCGATTCTGCGTGTCGTCCTGTGCGGGCTTGTTCATGACAGATTGAGGCGCAATCCCACCGAGCGCGCATGGGCGTCCAACCCTTCCGCTTTGCCGAGCGCCATCGCGGCAGGTCCTAGCGCACGGAGCTGGTCGGGGCCGCATTTCAGGATCGAGGTGCGCTTCATGAAGTCGTGCACCGAAAGCCCCGAGGAGAAGCGCGCCGAGCGCGCGGTCGGCAGCACGTGGTTGGACCCGCCGACATAGTCGCCGATCGCTTCGGGCGTATGCGCGCCGAGGAACACCGCGCCGGCATTGCGAATCCTTGCCGCGAGCGCATCGGCGTCCGTCGTCATGATCTCGAGATGCTCGGCGGCGATGGCGTCGGCGAGCGGGATCGCCTCACTAAGGTTCTTCACCATGATGATCGCGCCGAAATCGGCCCACGAAGCGCCGGCGATGGCAGCGCGCGGCAGCGTCTTCAACTGCGCTTCGACGGCCGCTTCGACATCGGCGGCGAGCCGCGCAGAGTCGGTGATCAGGATCGACTGCGCGCTCGCATCATGCTCAGCCTGAGCCAGCAGGTCGGCGGCAATCCAGTCGGCATTGCCGCTGTCGTCGGCAATGACCAGCACCTCGGAGGGGCCGGCAATCATGTCGATGCCGACCTTGCCGAACACCAGCCGTTTTGCCGCGGCGACATAGGCGTTGCCGGGGCCGACGATCTTTGCGACCGGCGCGATCGTTGCGGTGCCATGGGCGAGCGCGGCCACCGCCTGCGCGCCGCCGACGCGATAGATCTCGCTGACACCGCCGAGGCGGGCGGCCGCCAGCACCAGCGGATTGAGCTTGCCGTCGGGCGCCGGCACCACCATCACGAGGCGCGCAACGCCGGCGACCTTGGCCGGCACCGCATTCATCAGCACCGAGGACGGATAGGCCGCGGTCCCGCCGGGCACGTAGAGGCCGGCCGATTCGATCGCGGTGTAGCGCCAACCGAGCTCGACGCCGAGCGGATCGGTGAAGCGCTCGTCCTTCGGCAGTTGGCGCGCGTGATAGGTCTCGATGCGGTCGCGGGCGAGCTTGAGCGCATCCAGCGTTGCGGCATCGCAGGCTTTCGTCGCGGCCTCGATCTCGGCGGCCGAGACGCGCAAGGAGGCCGCATCGAGCTCGAGCCGGTCGAACTTGCGCGTCGCCTCGATCAGCGCGGTATCGCCGCGCCTCGCCACATCATCGACAATTGAGCGCGCGGCGGCCTCGACGTCGGCCGAGACCTCGCGCTTGGCGGCTAGGAAGGCCACAAATCGCTGGTCGAAATCGGCACTGCTGCGGTCGAGGCGAATGGGCATGTGGCGATGGTCTTTTGGCTGGTCTCTGGGGGTGGATCGGGCTCACCAGGTCCCCTGCTCAATGGCGCGGCGGGCCACCGCCGTCAACCCTTGGGAGACGTCGTCCCGGCTTGACGCCGTCCTGCCCCCTGGTCCGCCTCCCCGCTTTCACCCGTCCCCAGTTCGTCCGTGCCCAGATCGGTCAGCTCGCATTCCAGACATTCGACGTCCAGCCGGATCGCGCCGCCATGGGCGAACAGGAGCAGTGCGCTGCCGCCAGGGGCGTTTTGACCGTGAAACTCGATGCCGACGAGGTCCAAGACCCGCTCGAGCGCGGCGAGGTCGATATTGCGCGACTTGCAGGCGAGGACGCGGTCGAAGCGGAGCGCGGAGACCAGCCGGCGCGGCTCGGCCTCGCCGTCCAGCGTCTGCTCCCAGTCCAGCCGGTTCATGCCGATCACCAGCCGCTTCTCGCCCTGCCGCCAGATGATGTCGGAGGTCTGCACCCGCGCGTCCTGCACATGGGTCGAGATGACGGCGAGGTCGTCGGCATCGAGCGCAATCAGCTTGAGTTGGGGCGGCATTGGCCTGCACCTCACATGGACCTCGCGGGGCTGCGCCTTAACGCGGCCGGACCGCGGCGGTTGCTGTAGAAGCTATCCGCCCGGTGGTCCGGAGGCCATCGCTATCGCGATCGCCTCCCCCGGTCAGGCGGCGGCTGCGAACTCCTCGAAGGATATGCCGGTCAGCGTCGCCGAGGCATCCCACAACATCGCCGCTGACGCGAGATCCATCGCCTGCGGCATGATTCTCGCCGGCGCCGGCGCGCCCTTCAATTCATAGAACCCGTTCGGACCATAATAGCCGCCCCCTTGCGCCGCGGGCGAGGTCGCGGCGAACAGCGTCGGCAGCGCGCCCTCGGCCGCGGACTGGCTGATATAGGGCTGGATCAGCCGGCCGATACGCCACGACAGGGTACCGGTGCCCGGACCATTGGCGATCAGCTCGGTGCGCGCATAGCCGGGATGCGCGGCCACGCTTTCGAACCCCCAGCCGGCAGCATCGCTGCGGCGCTGCAACTCCAACGCAAACATCAGCATCGCAAGCTTGGACTGGCAGTAGGCGCGCCAGGGCCGATAGGAGCGCTTACTCTGGAGATCGTCGAAATCGATTCGACCGGAGCGATGCGCAAGGCTTGCGAGCTGGACCACGCGCGCGCCCTGTGCACGGCGGAGCTGCGGTGACAGATGCGCCGTCAATGCGTAGTGGCCGAGATAGTTGGTGCCGAGCTGCATCTCGAACCCGTCGACCGTCTCGCAGCGTTTCGGCAAGGCCATCACGCCGGCATTGTTGACCAAGATGTCCAGCCGGTCATGGCTACCCGAAAACCGCCTGGCAAACTCGGCGACCGAACCGAGCCTTGCGAGATCGAGCTCCTCATAGGCGACCAGCGCGTTTGGGAAGCGATTGCAGATCAGCTCAAGGGCGCGCTGGCCCTTTGCCTCGCTGCGGCCGGCGAGTATGACGATAGCGCCGGCACCCGCGAGCGCCAGCGCGGTCTCATAGCCGAGCCCGCCGCTTGCGCCGGTGACGATTGCGGTCTTGCCGTCGAGCGAAGGAATATCGGCCGTGGTCCAGTCGGGCATGCCAGTCTCCAGCACGTTGGTTCTCATTGAAGCGCCCCGCGACCGCTCCAAATGTGCACTTAGTGCAAATTTGCAAGAGGTGAAAAATTGACCGCCGCGAAGACGGCCAGAAGCCGGGCCAGGCCCTTGTCGCCGAGGGAGAAATCCGCCCCCGCGATCGGCCTTCGGCAACGCAAGCGCGAAGCAACACGGGAGCGGCTGACCCGGGCGGCGATGGCGCTGTTCCTTCAGCGCGGCTTCGAGGCGACGACGATCGACGATATCGCCGCGGCCGCCGAGGTGTCACGCCGCAGCTTCTTTCACTATTTCGCGAGCAAGGAGGACGTGGTCTTCGCCTGGCAGGAGGATATCGCCGCCTCGCTCACCGAGGAGGTCGCGGCGCGCCCTGCGAGCGAATCCATGCTGACGGCCGCAGAAAATGCCATCGCGGCAGCGACGAAACGGCTGGATCCGGGCGAGGCGCTCGCCATGGCGCGGCTCAAACGCGACAATCCCACCCTGCAAGCGCGCGACCAGCTCAAATATGAGCAGCTCGAACGCGCGCTTGCGCAAGGGCTCGCCCGGCGCACGAACAAGAAGTCCGAAAAGCTCCGCGCGCGCCTTGTCGCGATGATCGCAACCGGCGCGATGCGCGTCGGCGGCGAAGTCTGGGCCACCGAAGACGCGCGCGAAAAGCCGGAAGCCTTCGTCAAGCGCATGTTCGACGCGATCAGAGGGATTTTGAAGTGAGGTGCTCTACCCCTTAAAAAAAGCCAGCAGGTCCGCGTTGATTGTCTCCGCTTCCGTGGTCGGCATGCCGTGCGGGAAGCCCTTGTAGGTCTTCAGTGTGCCGTTCTTCAGGAGCTTGGCCGAGAGCGGTCCGGAGTCGGCGTAGGGGACGATCTGGTCGTCGTCGCCGTGCATGACGAGGACGGGCACGTTGATCTTCTTCAGATCCTCGGTGAAGTCTGTCTGCGAGAACGCGACGACACCATCATAATGCGCTTTCGCGCCGCCCATCATGCCCTGACGCCACCAGTTCTGGATCACCGGTTCCGACGGCTTTGCGCCGGGACGATTGTAGCCATAGAACGGGCCGGCCGGCAGATCACGATAGAATTGCGAACGGTTGGCTGCGAGCTGCGCCTGCAGTCCGTCAAACACCTCCTTGGGCAGGCCACCGGGATTGGCCGGCGTCTGCACCATCAAGGGCGGCACCGCCGCGATGATCGCGGCCTTCGCCACCCGGCTCTCGCCATGGCGGGCAATGTAGTGCACGACCTCACCGCCACCGGTGGAATGGCCGACGTGAATGGCGTTCTTCAGATCGAGATGGGCGGTGAGTGCAGCGAGATCATCGGCATAGTGATCCATGTCGTGGCCGTCAGCGACCTGGCTGGAGCGGCCGTGGCCGCGGCGGTCATGGGCGATGACGCGGTAGCCGTGGTTGAGGAAGAACAGCATCTGGGCGTCCCAGTCATCCGACGACAGCGGCCAGCCATGGCTGAACACGATCGGCTGCCCCTTGCCCCAGTCCTTGTAGAAGATCTCGACGCCGTCTTTGGTGGTGATGGTGGGCATGATCTGCTCCTTATCGCTCTTGGAGTCATTCCGGGGCACGCGTAGCGTGAACCCGGAATCTGGAGATCGTCGCGCAGATTCCGGGTTCATCGCTGCGCGATGCCCCGGAATGACGAGTGCGAGCTCAGGCAAACGCCATCGGCCTGAAGCGGCGCCAGGCGCCGATGATCACGAGCACGAAGAACACCAGCACGATGCCCTGCACGACCGCGAACACAGGGCCCGACGGCGGAGCCGGCGGCACGGCCGGCGCCAGCGCCGCCAGTGCGGGCACCTTGAGGAACGACTGGATAATCAGCACGAAGACGTTGAGATAGAGCGACGTCATCGCCGTCACGACATAGATTGGTCGCCAGGCGCCGGAGAGCTTCATGCCATAGAGCGCGATGCAGGCGATCGCGAGCAGCACCAGCGAGAGGATGCCGACCATATGCGACGGCAACAGCTCCTTGAATGGAAACAGGAAGCCGGTGACGCTGGTCAGAATCGTGAACAGCAGGAAGATCGCGGTGAGAACCGGCATCGGCTTCGAGCCGAGCAGTCCGAACATCACGGCAAGACCGGCGACGATTGCGATCAGGCTGATGATGACATGGAGCATCGTGAAGGCAGGCAGGCTCAACCCAAGGACCATGGCTACTCTCCCCATTGAGATCGGGAGAATGGTATTACGGCCCTCATCGGATTGCCACACACGATGTTGCTACGCGCATGCGCCAAGCCATGCATTCGCCGTTCGACGCGGCAAATGCATGCATGTGTTTGCACAAGTGTCATATCGGCAATGTCAGGCGCTCAGTCTTGCGTCGAACGAGAAGGATCGGTTGCCGCCGCCGGCAGAGGTCGCGCCTACACCTCGCGCGTTTCGAAGATCTGCATCTCGACGCCGCCGGTTGCGAATACCCCAACGTCGGCTGCCGCCGCCTTGCCTTCCGGCGTACCAAACGCCTTCTGGATATCGCCGACGCTGTCAAAGGTCAGGATCGCGACCAGGTGGAATTGCGACGGACCGGCGGGTGTCCCGACCGGCCCCTTGCTCACCGCATACTTCTTCAGGCCAGGAAGCTTCTTTGCCAGCGGAATATGGATTTCGGCATAGTGCTTGTCGAAGGCCGCGGCATCCTTGGGCGTCTTGTAGAGCACGACGAGTTCAGCCATTTAGTCCTCCCGATTTTGTTGTCTCACCATTAAACCCTCATGGCGAGGAGGCGCGCAAGGGCGCGCTCCTCAAGATGAGGAGATGGAGTGCGCACCATAGGACAGATCAAAGCGCCGGTTTCGCGGCATCGCCGAGGAAACCGTGCAGGGCGGCCACGACCTGCGCGCCCTCGCCGATGGCGCCGCCGACCCGCTTGACCGAGCCGGAGCGCACGTCGCCGACGGCGTAGACGCCGGGCACGGAGGTTTCGAGCGGCGCGACGAGCCGGCCCTGGTTCTGCTCGGACTGCGCGCCGGTGACGACGAAGCCGCCACGATCGAGCGTGACGCCGCAGCCGTCGAGCCAGGTGGTCGCGGGATCGGCGCCGACGAACAGGAAAAGGTTGCGGATATCGGCGGCGTCCTCGTCGGTCGACAGCCGGCTCCTCCAGCGGATCCGTCGGAGCAGCGAAGCCTCGTCGCCCTCGAGCGCGACGATCTCGGTGTTGAACAACAGCTCGATGTTCGGTGTCGCCTCGATGCGCTCGATGAGATAGCGCGACATGCTGGCGCCCAAACCACCGCCGCGAATGATCATCAGCACTTTCTTCGCGTGGCCCGACAGGAACACCGCGGCCTGCCCCGCCGAGTTGCCGGCGCCGACGAGGGCCACCTCCTCGCCGGAACAGAGCCTCGCTTCGACCGGCGAGGCCCAATACCAGACGCCGCGGCCCTCGAATTTCTCCAAATTCTCGATTCCCGGCCGGCGATAGCGCGCGCCGCTCGCGACCACGACCGCGCGCGAGCGCAAGGTGTCGCCGCAGTCGAGCATCAGTGCGAAGGTGCCGCCAGCGCGCGAGCAATCCAGCGACTGCGCCGACATCGGGATCATGATGTCGGCGCCGAACTTCTGCGCCTGTGTAAATGCGCGGCCCGCGAGCGCCTGGCCGGAAATGCCGGTCGGAAAGCCGAGATAATTCTCGATGCGCGCGCTGGCGCCGGCTTGGCCGCCGAAAGCGCGGGTATCGAGTACGGCGACCGAGAGGCCTTCGGAGGCCGCATAAACAGCGGTCGCAAGTCCGGCCGGTCCGCAGCCGACGATCGCGACGTCATAGATCTTTTCGCCGCGGGGACCACCGATCATGCCGATCGCGCGTCCAAGCTCGATCTCAGTCGGATTGCGCAGCACGGTGCCGTCGGCGGTGACGACGAGCGGCCAGTCCTCGGGTTTTGGCGAATAGCGCGCGATCAACTCGGCCGCATCGTGCTCGCTGTCAGGGTCGAGCAGGTGATGCGGCTGGCCGTTGCGAGTGAGAAAACCCTGCAAGCGCACCACACCGGCCGAATGCGAGGGGCCGATCAGCACGGGGCCGCCGACGCCGCCCTGGATCAAACTGACCCGACGCAAGATCAGCGCGCGCATGATGCGCTCACCAAGATTGGCTTCCGCGACCAGCAGAGCGCGCAGCCGCTCCGGTGGGATCAGAAGCGTCGCGACATCACCGTCGGCACGGCCGTCGACCAGCGCGGGCCGCCCCGAAAGCTGGCCGAGCTCAGCCAGAAACTGGCCGGGCCCTTGGTCGATCACCGGCGTGACGTGACCAAGCCCGTCGCGCTGGGTGATGGCGACACGGCCCGACAGCACCACGAACATGCCCGGCCCGCGCTTGCCGGTCTCGAACAGCAGCTCGCCGCTCTCGTAATGCCTGATCTCACCAAATTGGCGCAGGCGCTCGATCTCGGCCGGCATCAGGGTCGGAAAGGTCTGCTCGGGGCGTGAGAAGTGCGAGATCAGTGTGTCCCTGTCGGTTCGTTCCGGTCCATCCTGCGCCATCACCGCTCTCGCTCATTCCAAAAAATCTAGCCGCCGGCCTTACCGGCGATCTCCTCATCCGGGGTTGGTTCGTCCTCCCGCGAGGGACCGGCCCCGGCGCGCTCGCGCGCCTGCGCCTTGCGCCGCTTCAGGTTCTCACGCAGCGCCGATTTCAGCCGATCCTGCCGGGCGCCCCCTGATCGCGTCTTGTCGTCGTTTTCGGTCATCACGGGCCCATCATCATGATCGATGGCATCCTGCCATCGATCGAGGACAGCTCAAGAGGCGGTGGCCGGCCGAAGCAACGAAGCGGCCAGAATTGGTCGAATTCAGGGTTGCGGCCAACTGGCCAGTTGGCTGGGGATTTTGCGGAACCAAATCGCCCCAAAGCGGGTCATTTCGGGTCAAATTAGCCGCTTCGGGTACGCAACCGGGCCGATTTATCGATTTCGCAGGGCAAGCGCGCTTGCGCAGAAGGGGGGCTTGTGGCAGACATCGCCCCGCTTGGCGGGCCCACGTCGCGGCCCGATTCTTTGCCAGCATTTGCTGCCGTAGCTCAGTGGTAGAGCACTCCCTTGGTAAGGGAGAGGTCGACAGTTCAATCCTGTCCGGCAGCACCAGTCTTCCCCATTCGCCGACGATGTCCCGTCCTGCACCTCACGGATGCCATGTTGATCAAACGCTCCCTGCCCTATGAAGGACTGCTCCACGAGATCGTCGAGCATAATGGCGTGCTCTATCTCGGCGGCGTCGTTCCCGAGGATGCCGGGCTCGACATGGCGGGCCAGGCCGACGACGTGCTTCGCCAGTTGAAGACCCTGCTCGAGGGGGCCGGCTCCGATCTCTCCTGCGTTCTGCAGGTGACGATCTACGTGACTGATCTCGCCGACAAGGCGGCACTCAACCAGGTGTGGAAGCGTTATTTCACCGCGGAGCATCTGCCGGCGCGTGCCGCGGTCGGCGTCGCGGATCTCGGCCCGGGCGTCAAGCTGGAACTGACGGCGATCGCCGCCCGCCGCTAGGCCTTTCCGGCCGGCGAGCCCTATCCCACGATGGTCTCCGGCAGCCGCGAGACCGGCGCAAGTGATCTTGGGGACCGGCGTCAGCCGTTCTCATCGATGGCGACGATCGTCTCATCGCGCGGCAAGGCGCACACGACACGCGTGGAGTTCGGCAAAGTAATCGTCAGCCACAAGGTCTCGTCGTCGTGCGCACCGATCGCGACGAGGGCTTCGAGGTAAGCCGCTTCGTGGTCGTCCGCCACGGAAAAGCCGGCACGCTTCAGCGTACCGCGCTCCTGTTCGTCAAACTTCACAATTGTCGTCTTGGCTTTTAAGAAGCCCCGCCGCTCGCCTTCTATCCGGGTTGGGTGCCGAAGCCTCGTTAATTTGTGGCAAGAAAAAGCGACACGCTATCGCGGACATGACCGCGATCCAACAGATGCGATCCTGTGCTCTGCGCTTCATCGGTAATCGAAAACCACTTTGCTTGATCGTGCACATGGCAGGCATTCGCGATCAGAAGATCACTTCTCAGCTTTCGTAGATTTAATTAGCCTTCGACAATCCAGAATCGATAGATCACATCCAAGGATCATCATATCCAAGAAGACTTGGCCGGGCGTGAAGGCGCTGTACGGACAAACAAGAATAACAGGCAAGCACAGCTACTTTTCGTCCCAGGAGAAACATGCGCGGCATCATCCATGTCGTGGATGACGACGTGTCATTCCGAACAGCTATCCGACGACTATTGGAAAAGACCGGCTACCGCGTCGTCACTTATGCATCGGCTCAGCAGTTGCTGGACCAGCCGCCAGACCTGGATGCCGGTGGCTGCATTCTTCTGGATGTCCGGATGCCTGACTTGAGCGGCCCTGAGCTTCAAAGCCGTTTGACCGAGCTCGGCTCGACGCTGCCCATTGTGTTTCTGACCGGCTACCCGGACATCAGCCTCACGGTGAAAGCGATCAAGGCGGGAGCGGACAACTTCCTCACCAAGCCAGTCGGTTCCACGGAGCTACTGAGTGCAATCGAAGCGGCGATGACGCGCCACGCGACAGAACGCGCGCGAAAAGGCGAATTGGATGTGCTTCGGGCCCGACTGTCGACGCTGAGCCCGCGCCAGCGGCAGGTCTTCGAGATCATTGTACAGGGCAAGACAAACAAGCATGCCGCGCGCGAGCTTGGCTGCGCGGAGCGAACGATCAAGGCGCATCGCCAAGCGATCATGGAGAAACTGAACGTTCAATCGGTGGCTCTACTGGTCACGATTGCCCAGCGGCTCGGCATCTCCGGTCCGGCGGAAGAAGGATCAGGGGTGAGCGAGTAGGTCAGCGTGACGGGCGGCGCATGACGCCGCCCGCGCGCGGCGCACGTAGCTGTCAGCTCAGCACGCCATACTTCCTGAACCAGGCCTGCGTCTGGGCCCAGGCATCCTCAGCCGCGTCCTTGCGATAGCTGGGGCGGTAGTCCGCGTGGAAGCCGTGCGGGGCATCCTTGTAGATCTTGAATTCGGCCGTCTTCTTGTTCTGCGCGAGGGCGGCCTTCATCTGCTCCACCTGCGCGACCGAAATGCCGGTGTCGGCTTCGCCATAAAGGCCGAGCACAGGCGCCTTCATCTCGGGTGCGAGCTGAAGCGGGCTCTTTGGCCACACCGGATTGGCGGGATCGACGATCGAGCCGTAGAAGGCGACGGCGGCCTTCAGCGCATCGCTATGGGCGGCATATTCCCAGACGTAGCGCCCGCCGCGGCAGAATCCGACCATGCCGAGCCTGTTGGTGTCCCCGCCTTGCGACGCGGCCCAGGCGACCGTGGCATCGAGATCGGCGAAAAGCTCGGCATCCGGCTTGGCGTTGACGACGGGCAGGAGCTCCTTGGTGTCGGTGATCTTGGTCAGGTCCGGCCCCTTGTTGGGGTAATAATTGGGCGCGATCGCCAATGCGCCGAGCTTGGCGAGGCGCCGCGTCACGTCCTTGATGTATTCGTGCAGGCCGAAGACCTCCATCGCCACGAGGACCACCGGCGGGCGGCTGACGCCGGCCGGACGCGCATAGTAGCCGGGCATTTCGCCCTCGCCGACCTTGATCACGGCATCGCCAGCCTGAAGGCCGGTCGTGTCGGTGGCGATGACGTCGGCGCGGACGGGTCCCGCGGCGAGCGTGTAACCCGCGGCGACCGCGGCGGTCGCGCTCATGAAGGCGCGGCGCGAGACCGGCGCGACCCTGGTCAACCCAACTACGTCGGCAGTCATGGTGGTTTCGGCAGTCATTCGGATTGTCCCTTCGTCTGATCTTCGAGCGCGACGAATTCCATCGGCAATTTGCGATCGAAACGCAAGTCACCAGCCCGAGAGGACTCGCGGGCGCGTAGCTGGCCTCCGCTGATTGCGGGTGCGGCGTCGCCGTCCTACACTCGATTCGTGGGCCGGGTCGCGCAACGATGATCTGCCAAAGTCCACTCGGAGGATGCTGGATGGACGTGATCCGCAGTCGCGCGTTCGAATTCGTCGAGAAGGTCGGGACGCTTCTCGACGCAGCCAGCGTTCTCGACGCGATGGGGCGTGTGCTTGACCAGCACGGCTTCGAGTATTTCTGTTGCGCCTACATTGCCCCGCTGTCGACGGAGCCTGCGCGCGAGGCCATTCTTGCCGAACGGTTGCCGGCCGGCTTCCTGGATATGTATTCGGAGGGGCGGTACGTGTGGAACGATCCGGCGCTGCGCCATTGCAAGGCGACCGTGCGGCCGTTCCGCTGGTTCAGGGAGGCGCCCTATGATCCGGAGCGGGAGCCGCGCGCCGCCGAGCTGGTACGGCGCGCCCGCGACTTCGGAATGGTGGACGGCTTCATGATCCCGGTCGCCTCGCCCACCGGCCGCATGGGGCAGGTCTATTTCGGCGGCGCCGCGATCGAACTGCCGGAACGCGAACTGCCCGCGCTCCACCTCATGGCGCTTTACGCCTTCGACCGGGCGCTGCGGCTGCGCGGCCGGCCTGACGTTCCGCAGCTTGCACTGTCACTGCGCGAGCGCGAGGTGCTGACACACGCTGCGCTTGGCCGATCCACCGACGAGATCGCCGATGCCCTGAGCATCACCGGACGTACGGTGAAGGCCCACATCAAGAGCTGCTGCGAAAAGCTCGGCGCAGTGACCCGCACGCAGGCCGTGATGATCGCGATGCGCGACCGCATCATCTCGCCGTAATCGCCCCAGTCAACGACAGGCTGACGCAGCACGCCGTTTTGTGGCACAACGGCTATCCCCGCCGACCCGACAAACGAGGCCAAGCATGCCCGCACCCAAGCCGCCTGCCTTCGAAACCCTGAGCCTGCATGCGGGCCAGCATCCGGATCCGGCGACCGGCGCTCGCGCGGTGCCGATCTATCAGACCACGTCCTACGTGTTCCAGGATACGGATCATGCGGCGGCGCTGTTCAATCTGGAGCGCGCCGGACACATCTACACGCGCATCTCGAATCCGACCACGAGCGTGCTGGAGGAGCGGCTTGCGGCGCTGGACGGCGGGGTCGGCGCGATCTGCACCGCCAGCGGCCAGGCGGCGATGCATCTGGCCATCGCCACACTTCTCAATGCCGGCGACCACATCGTGGCTTCGAGTTCGCTCTATGGCGGCACAATCAACCTGCTCGCACACACGCTGCCGCGCTTCGGCATCACCACGACATTCGTGAAGCCGCGCGACCACGATGCGTTCCGTGCCGCGATCAGGCCGAACACCAAGCTCGTGATCGGCGAGACCATCGGCAATCCGGGGCTGGAGGTGCTTGATATCCCGAAGGTCGCCGATATCGCGCATGATGCGAAAATTCCGCTCCTGATCGACAACACCTTTGCCACGCCCTATCTCAGCCGTCCCATCGAGCTTGGCGCCGACATCGTGATGCATTCGGCGACCAAGTGGATCGGCGGCCATGGCATCGCGATCGGCGGCGCCGTCATCGATGGCGGCCGCTTCGACTGGCGCGGATCGGGCAAGTTCGCCGTGCTCACCGAGCCCTATGCCGGCTATCACGGCATGGTCTTCGACGAGCAGTTCGGCACGGCCGCCTTCATCATGCGTGCGCGCACGGAAGGCCTGCGCGATTTCGGCGCCTGCATGTCGCCGACCAACGCATTCCAGCTCCTGCAGGGCGTCGAGACACTGCCCGTTCGCATGGACCGCCACATGGAGAACACGCACGCCGTGCTGGACGCACTGAAGTCCAGCAAGGCCGTCGACTGGGTGCTGCATCCCTCACTGGAGACCCACCCGGACTATCACCTCGCCAAGCAACTACTGCCGCGCGGCGCCGGCTCGATCGTTTCCTTCGGCATCAGGGGTGGCCGCGCAGCGGGACGCAAGTTCATCGAGGCGCTGCGCATGATCAGCCACCTCGCCAATGTCGGCGATGCCAAGACGCTGGTGATCCATCCCGCGAGCACCACGCATCAGCAGATGGATGCCGAGCAGCTCAAGGCGGCCGGCATCGGGGAAGAGCTGGTGCGGCTGTCGGTCGGCATCGAGACGGCCTCCGACATCATCGACGATCTCGCCCAAGCGCTACGCATCTCGCAAAAGGTCTGAAAGCCATGAAGCTCTCCGTCAACGGCGCCGAGGTGTTTGTCGCAACCGGCGGCCGCGAATTCGACAAGTCGCTGCCGACCGTGCTGTTCATCCACGGCGCGGGTTTTGATCACTCGACCTGGGCCTTGCATACGCGGTGGTTCGCCCATCACGGCTATTCCGTGCTGGCCCCCGACCTGCCCGGCCACGGCCGCTCCGCAGGCCCTTCGCTCAACAGCATTGCCGAGATGGCCGACTGGACCGCCGCCCTGCTCGGCGCGGCCGGCGTTGCGAAGGCGCATCTGATCGGCCATTCGATGGGATCCCTGATCGCAGTGGAGACCGCGGCGCGCCACGCCGACAAGGTCTCGGCGCTGAGCCTGATCGGCACGGCCGCAACCATGACGGTCGGGCCTGACCTGTTGAAGGCGGCAGAGGGCAACGACCAGGACGCCATCGACATGGTTTCGATCTGGGGCCTCGGCTTCAAGGCCGAGCTCGGCGGCAGCCTCGCACCGGGCCTGTGGATGCATGGCGGCGCGCAGGCCGTGTTGAAACACTGCGAGCCGGGCGTGCTGTTCAAGGATTTGTCCGCCTGCAATTCCTACACGAATGCGCTCGCCGCTGCCGCGACCGTGAAGGTGCCGGCGACGGTCATCCTCGGCGAACGGGACATGATGACGCCAGCGAAAGCCGGCAAGGCGCTGGCCGCCGCAATGGCGCATGCGAAGACCGTCGTGGTGCCGGGCGCGGGCCACATGATCATGGCCGAGCGCCCCGACGAGCTGCTGGCGGCGTTGAAGGGCTAAAGAGGATCAATCTGCCATTCTGCGCGTTGCGGTCAGGAAGCCCTCGTCAATGCCGAAGGGAACTTGACCCATGCCAAGACAAGAAATCATTCGCAAAGCCAGGCAGGACAAACGCGAAGGCAAATCGCCAAGCACGCAGGCCGGCGAATTCGTGAAGGACGAGATCGACAAGATCCGCAAGGGCAAGCATGGCGCGCGTTCGACGCGCCAGGCCATCGCCATCGGTCTTTCGGAGGCGCGACGCGCCGGCGTCGACCTGCCGCCGCCCCGCAAGGGACGTACAAAGAAGGCGACGCGCCGCAGCGCCAAATATGCCTATGAGGCCGGCCAGGGCAAACGGCATCCGAAGCGCCGGCCACGCGTTTCACGCGCCGTGGAGAATGTGCTGAAGAAGGAGCCGCGCTCGACCGCTTCACACCGCTCGCTCTCGAAGCAGGCCAAGCGCGCCGCGAGCCGACGCAGTGCAGCGTCACGTTCGGCAGCCGCGCGCAAGGCGAGCCGCACCAAGGGCGCGAAGGCTCGCTCCGCCGCCGCAAAGAAGGCGGCACGCACAAGGGCGCGCCACCGGAGCTGAGGGACGCGGACGTTCGGGTTCAGGAACCCGAATTCCACTTCCAGACGATATCGGTGACGTTGACCGGTTTCGGGATCAGACCGAGCTTTGCGAAGCGGTCGGCGACCGCCTGTTGGCTCCTGATCACCTCCGCATCTAGCGGCACGACACGATAATTCGAGCGGCCGACGAAGCGCCTGACCGCCTCGATGTCCACGCCGGTAGCCTCGGTCTGCGCTTTCGCAACTTCCTCGTGGTGGCTTTCGGCCCAAGCCCCCTCGGCCGCAAACGTCGCATTGAGCTTTCCGACCAGCGACGGATATTTTTCGACGAAGTCGGAGCCAGCGATGTAGAAGGCGTTCGGCTTGCCGATGTCCTTGTCGAGCGCAATCACGCGCGCGTTCTCCTTCAGCTCGGCAAGCGCGAAATACGGGTCCCAGATCGACCAGGCATCGACCGCGCCCTTGACGAACGCCACTGTCGCATCGGCCGGCGCGAGCGGCGCCGGCGTGATGTCGCTCCAGGTGAGGCCGGCTTTCTCGAGTGACGCAACCAGAAGATTATGCGCACTCGATCCCTTGCCGAAGGCGACGCGCTTCCCCTTGAGGTCGGAGAGCGAATGGATCGGCGAATCCTTCGGCACGATGATCGCCTGCGAAGTGCCGTCAGACGTCACCGCGGCGACATAGCGGATCTTGGCGCCGCCGGCCTGCGCGAAGATCGGCGGGGTGTCGCCGACAAAGCCGAAATCGACGCTGCCGACATTGATGGCTTCCAGCAGAGGCGGACCGAACTGGAAGTCGACCCATTTGATCTCGATGCCCAGCGGCTTGAAGGTATCCTCGATCGTGTGACGCTGGCGGATCGCCGGAAAGAAGCCGCCCTTCTGCGTGCCGATGCGGATTTCGGTCGGCTTGTCTTCGGCGCGCGCGGGAGCCGCCAGCGCAGTCGCGAGGACCAACGCAGCAGTCAGGACGTATCGTCGTGTGATCATGGCAGATGATTCCTGGTCGTCGCCGCTTCAGACGAAGAGCGATTGATTGATAAGATGGCGCCGCTCGGTGAATACGGCGCGTGCGGCGCGCTCGGCATCGCGGGCCGAACGGAACTGGCGGCCTTCGAGGCTGTCGAACAGCCGCTCGGAGGAGAAGAAGCGAAAGCCGCGCTCATCGCGCGCGATGATGCCGGCGGTGCGGTCGTGGACTTCAATGATGTAGGCTTGGGTCATGGCTGCTCGTTCGCCGAGGACGTCGGCGTTCCTGTCCTTGAAATTTTGTGAAGAGGGCGTGCTGAAGCGACGGTCAGCAGCAACAACAGGGGCCGGTCGCCGCAGAGAAACAGCGATGCGTCATGCCCTTGCGCATGTCGCCTTGAACTCGCTGGTCAGTCGTTCTCATTATGGGCTTTCGGCTCATGGAGCAGTTTCGATGCTCGGAATATCGGGCGATTGACCCGATCGGTCAATGAAATGGCTATCCATATTTCGCGCGGCGGCGTGCGGCCGCTTCTCTGCGCATCAGCACCAGCAAACGGAATCATCTCGCCGCGGCGTCACCTCGTCCCGCTTGCGGGGAGAGGTCGGAATTCAAGCGCAGCTTGAACTCCGGGTGACGGGAGCTTCCACGAGTAGGAAAGGAATCACCACATCGTCGCGGCCGCGCGCGCGGGCCAGGCGCGGTCGTACTCTTCGCCGCCGACCTTGTTCTCGCTCATTTCGGCGAGGATCTGACCGGGCGTCGGCAAGGACTTGGGATCGACCCGCTTGTCGGGATTCCAGAGATCGGAGCGGACGATGGCGCGGGCGCACTGAAAATAGAGCTCGTCGATGGTCATCACCATGACGCTGCGCGGCGCCTTGCCATCGACCTTGAAGGAGGCCAGCAGATCGGGATCGACCGAGATGTGGGCCCGCCCATTGACGCGGATCGCGTTGCCGGAGCCGGGGATCAGGAACATCAGCGAGACGCGCGAATCGCGGACGATGTTGCGCAGGGAATCGATGCGGTTGTTGCCGCGGCGGTCCGGCAGCATCAGCGTCTTCGGGTCATGAATGCGCACGAAGCCGGGCAGATCGCCGCGCGGCGAGCAATCGATGCCCTCGGGGCCAATGGTGGCCAGCGCGGCAAAGGGCGATGTCTCGATGAAGACGCGATAGAGCGGGGTGACGTGATCGGCGACCTTCACGGTCGAGGCGTCGTTGGTGGCGCCATAAATGGCTTCGAGCTCTTCGACCGTCGTAATCACCGTCATTCCACCTGCTCCTTTGCTATTCGCGCCAGCATTCGTTGCGGATCACGCGGACAAGCTGCCGGCCATGATAATCAGCGCTGCCGGCGTTGACGATCGTGACGTCGGCATGCGCCGCAGCGTCATCGACGTTGCGGCTGAGTCGCTCCGTAATGTTGCCGTCGCTGCGTCGCGCCCGCGCGGCGAGACGCTGGGCAAGGACGTCCGGCGGCGCCGTGATCGCGACCACCACGACGTTGGCATAGGCCTGGCGCAGCGCGTCGATCACCGTGCGCGAGACATTGACGACGACCGTGCGGCCTGCGCGGATATCGTCGTTGATATCGACCGGCAGGGCGTATGAGAGGCCATGTGCCTCCCAATGCGCAGCGAAATCCCCGTGGTCCAGCCCGCGGCGAAATTCGTCCGGAGTCGCGGACACATTGTCCTCGGCAGCAGACGCCTCCCGCGTCACGATCCGGCGCGGAAAGACCACATCGTGAGCTTCAGTGAGGGCGGCTTTGGCAAGACCAAGCAGCGTATCCTTGCCGGCACCGCTCGGACCAACGACCAAAACCAGGCGTCCAGGGCCGATCGCGGTCTCCTGTGGTGCAATCGACAGGCTCTCGCTCATGCGACGCGCCCTCCTTCCCGCCAGACGCTGCGAACGACGGGAACGCTGCCTGCAACGTGGACGCGGATCAAGTCGGCGCGCTTGCCGACCGCGATCTCGCCGCGATCGGTGAGCCCGACGGCCTCCGCCGGTGCCTTCGTCACCGTGCGGATTGCGGCCGGGAGGCTGATCGCCGGCACATGCTGCGGCAGTTGCAGCGCGGCCATCAAGAGGCTCGACGGAATGTAGTCAGATGACAGGATGTCCAGGAGCCCCTCGCGCGCGAGATCGATGGCGGCGATGTTGCCCGAATGCGAGCCGCCGCGCACCACATTTGGCGCGCCCATCAAAATGTCGATGCCGGCTGCGTGCAGGCCGCGCGCAGCTTCCACCGTGGTCGGAAACTCCGCGACAGCGACCCCGTCGCGGATCGCATCGGTGACGTTCTCCTCGGTGGTGTCGTCGTGGCTCGCCAGCGGAATTTTGTGTTCCTGCGCAAGCGCCACGATCTCTCGCATGTTCGTCGCGGCATAGGTCTGCTGGTAGGTGAAGCGTCTGGCAAAGAGCTCGTCGAGCTGGGCGTCGGTCATGCCACCACCCTTGCCGCGGTAGTAGTCGCGCAGCTTGACCTCGTCGCGAAACTGGCGCTGGCCGGGCGTGTGGTCCATCAGCGACATCAACCGCACGTCGGGACGACCGATCAGCTCCTTGGCCTCCTCGACGACGCTCGGCATCGGAATCTCGCAGCGCAGATGCAGGAAGTGATCGGCGCGCAGGAGATTGCTCTGGCGCGCCGCGGAGATCGCAGCGGCGAGCGTGCCGGCACGGCCGTCGACCTCCTCCGCGCCGTCCTCGCGCCAGACCCGCAGCGAATCGAGTACCGTGGTGATGCCTGACGTCGCAAGCTGCCCGTCATAGGAGATGACGGCGGCGACGGGATCCCAGAACACCTTTGGCCTTGGCACGTAGTGCGCTTCGAGATGATCGGTATGCAGCTCGATCAGGCCCGGCGCAATCAGGTCGCCGCCGGCGTCCTCGGCGCCCGCGGGCGCCCCGCTCTCGCCGATCTCGGCAATGCGCCCGTTCGCAAGAGCGATCCAGCCCTGCTCGATCACGCCATCAGCCAGCACGATCCTGGCGTTGGCGATCACGGTTTCATTCGGCTTCGCGTTCATTTCCAAATCCTTCAGGCCGCGGCGGCAAAACTGGTGACGTCGACGATACGGTCGGCGATCAGATGGCGTATCTCGTCGTCATGGACGATCGCGACCATGGCTGTGCCCCTGCGCTTCTTCCCTGCGATCAGCTCGACGACAACGGCGCGGTTGGCGGCATCGAGCGAGGCGGTCGGCTCGTCGAGCAGCAGGATCGGCAGCTCCGGAATGAAGCCACGCGCGATGTTGACGCGCTGCTGCTCGCCGCCGGAGAAGGTGGCGGGCGGAAGCTGCCAGAGTCGCTCGGGGATGTTGAGGCGATGCAAAAGAGCGCCCGCGCGCTGTCGTGCCTCGGGTCGCGCCACGCCGCTCGCGATCAGCGGCTCGGCGACGACATCGATGGTCGCGACTCGCGGCACCGCGCGGAGGAACTGGCTAACGTAGCCGATCGTGTCACGCCTGACGTTGAGGATCTGACGCGGCTCGGCGCTGGCAAGATCGATCAGGTTACCTCGATGGCGGATGCCGATGCGGCCGCCGTCGCAGCGATAATTGCCGAAGATCATTTTCAGGATCGACGACTTGCCCGCGCCCGACGGACCGGAGAGCACGACGCATTCGCCGGGATTGACGTGGAACGTCACGCCTCGCACGACAGGGAGCTCGACGCCACCCTGAAGGTGCATCGTAAATGTCTTTTGCGCGTTGGCGACGTCGATCATGGCGGTCATCGGGCGGCTCATGGCGGCAGAATCGAGGAGACGAGAAGTTGAGTATAGGGCTCGCGCGGGTCGTCGAGCACCAGGTCGGTCAGGCCAGTCTCGATGACCCGTCCGCCCTTCATTACCATCACGCGATGCGACAGCAGCCGTGCCACCGCGAGATCGTGGGTGACGATGATGACGGCGAGATGCAATTCGGCAACCAGGTTGCGCAAGAGGTCGAGCAGGCGGGCCTGCACGGAGACATCGAGGCCGCCGGTCGGCTCGTCCATGAAGACGAGGCGCGGCTCGGTGACGAGGTTACGGGCGATCTGGAGGCGCTGGCGCATGCCGCCGGAATAGGTGCGCGGTGCATCGTCGATCCGTGCGACGTCGATCTCGACGCGCTCCAGCCAGCTCGAGGCGGTGTCGCGGATGCGGCCGTAGTGATTCCATCCTACGGCCATCAGTCGTTCGCCGACATTGGCGCCGGCGGAGACCGCCATGCGCAGGCCCTGCGCGGGATCCTGGTGCACAAAGCCCCAATCGGTGCGGAACAGGAAACGCCGCTCGGCCTCGCCCAGCGTTGCAAGATCGCGTGTCACGCCATCGCGCATCCGGTAGGCGACGCGCCCACCGCTCGCGGACAGCTGGCCCGACAGGAGCTGGAGCAGCGTCGACTTGCCGGAGCCGGATTCGCCGACGATCGCCAGCACCTCGCCGGGATAGAGCGCGAAGGAGACGTCGCGACAGGCCGCGATTTTGCCGTAGGATTTGCTCAAGGCTTCCGCGACCAGCAGCGGCTGATCGTTCTCAGGCACAGGCTCAGCCATTTGATTCCCCCTGCGCCTTCTCCTTGTACGGCGCGGCGCTCAGGCTGCCGTGATGGCCGGCTGCCTGACGTTCCTCGCAGAAATCGGTGTCGGAGCACACGAAC
Organism: Bradyrhizobium sp. UFLA05-108; assembly: GCF_059803455.1. Taxonomy (NCBI): domain Bacteria; kingdom Pseudomonadati; phylum Pseudomonadota; class Alphaproteobacteria; order Hyphomicrobiales; family Nitrobacteraceae; genus Bradyrhizobium; species Bradyrhizobium sp. UFLA05-108. Next base: position 21,990 of record NZ_JBANAZ010000012.1, read on the forward strand.
ATGCGGCCGCCCTTGTCGTCGGTGACGATCTCGTCGAGATACGAATTCTCGGCGCCGCACAGCGCGCAGGGCGCGTTGAAGCGATAGGGCTCGAACGGATGATCCTCGAAATCGAGCGACACCACCTGGGTGTAAGGCGGGATCGCATAGATGCGCTTTTCGCGACCGGCGCCGAAGAGCTGCAGCGCCGGGCAATTGTCCATCTTGGGATTGTCGAATTTCGGCGTCGGTGACGGGTCCATCACGTAGCGCGCGTTCACCTTCACCGGATAGGCGTAGGCGGTCGCGATATGTCCGAACCGCGCGATGTCCTCATAGAGCTTGACGTGCATCAGGCCGTATTCGGCGAGCGCATGCATGCGGCGCGTCTCGGTCTCGCGTGGCTCGAGGAAGCGCAGGGGTTCGGGGATCGGCACCTGATAGACGAGCACCTGGTTCGGCCCGAGCGCCGTCTCCGGGATGCGGTGACGAGTCTGGATCACGGTTGCCACTTCCGTCGCGGTCGTCGTGGCGACGCCGGCGGTCTTGGCGAAGAATTTCCGGATCGAGATCGCGTTGGTGGTGTCGTCGGAGCCCTGATCGATCACCTTCAGCACGTCATCCGGTCCGAGAATCGCGGCCGTGACCTGCACGCCGCCGGTGCCCCAGCCATAGGGCATCGGCATTTCGCGGCTGGCGAACGGGACCTGATAGCCGGGTATCGCAATGGCCTTCAGAATCGCGCGGCGGATCATCCGCTTGGTCTGCTCGTCGAGATAGGCGAAGTTGTAGGCAGGCGCGTTCATTCCGCAGCCTCCTTCATCGCCTCGACGTCATTGGCCTCGGCAAATTCCTGCCGCAGCTTGCGCAGCAAGCCGAGCTCGGACTGGAAGTCGACATAATGAGGCAGCTTTAGATGCTCGACGAAGCCAGTCGCCTGGACGTTGTCGGAATGCGACATCACGAATTCCTCGTCCTGCGCGGGCGCAAGCACCTCCTCGCCGAGATCGCGTGCGCGAAGCGCGCGATCGACCAGCGCCATCGACATGGTCTTGCGCTCGCTCTGGCCGAAGGCGAGGCCATAGCCGCGGGTGAAGCACGGCGCTTCCGTGGCCGAGCCCTTGAATTGGTTGACCATCTGGCATTCGGTGAGCTCGATGGCGCCGAGCGGCACGGCAAAACCGACGTCCTCGGCGAAGAAATCGACCTCGACCTCGCCAAAGCGAATCTCGCCGGCGAAGGGATGGTTACGGCCGTAGCCGCGCTGCGTCGAGTAGCCCATCGCCAGCAGAAAACCTTCGTCGCCACGCGCGAGATTCTGCAGGCGCAGGTCGCGGTCGGCCGGAAAATTCAGCGGCTCGCGCGTGAGATCCCCGACGCTCGCGCCGTCTTCAGCTTGCGGCGAGGCCTCGATCAGCCCGTCGCGGCCCAGGATGTCCGTCACGCGCGGCGTGGCCGCGGTCGACGCCTCTGCCGTCGCCGGCGCCTCGGGCACAAATCCCTCGGCGAGCGTCGGATCGAGCAGGCGGTGCGTGTAGTCGAAGGTCGGCCCGAGAATCTGGCCGCCCGGAATATCCTTGAAGGTCGAAGACACCCGCCGCTGCACCCGCATGGCACCGGTATCGACCGGCTCGCTTGCGCCAAGGCGCGGCAGGGTGGCACGAAAGGCGCGGACCAAAAAGATTGCCTCGATCAGATCGCCGCGCGCCTGCTTGATGGCGAGCGCCGCAAGCTCGCGGTCATAGAGCGAGCCTTCGCTCATGACGCGATCGACGGCAAGACCGAGCTGCTCGGAAATCTGGTCGAGCGAAATTTCGGGTACGCTCTGGTCGCCACGCCGCGCATGCGCGAGCAGGCGATGGGCGTTCTCGATGGCACGTTCGCCACCTTTGACTGCGACATACATGCTACTGGCTCCCCTTGTTCGCGACACACGTGGTACGGGGGATCGCAACCACGGCGTCGTCGGCGACCAACACCACGTCGATGCCACGCGGAAACGGCGCCTCGTTGATGCGTAGGCGCACGAAGAGGTCGGCCGGCCTGATTGCTACGTGAAGCGTCGTCACGCCGTCGATACCCGGGCCACGAAGCTCGAAGGCGCCCCCTGCGTCGAGGCTCTCCACTTGCAGGATCACCGTGGTCGAGCGATCCGGATATTCGTTACTTCCGAGCGCAAATCGCTCGAGTGAAGGAAGCATGGCACCGTCGGCGATCAGCGCAAAGCTCGCGACCGAAGCATCCTGGATCACCGGCGCGCCGGTATGGAATTTCAGCCATTTTGGGACGTCGGAGTTCTCCGACATTCGCGCATCGAGCCAGAGCGGCGTATCGTGGTCGAACAATGTGAGCGCGATCGCCGCGGTCCCGCGCATCATGGGACCGGGCGTGCCTGCGACCGGCACGATGCGCTGGACCGAGCCCGGCCGCGCCATCGCGTCCATGACCGAACGAAAGGTCGATTGCGCCGACAACACCTTGTCGGCGAAACCCGGCGGCAGCTCCGCAATCGTGGTCATGGCCTCACCCCTCACCGCGCACCATGGTGTAGAAATCAACCTTCGTTGCGGCCGTCTGCGCGCCGCGCTGCGCCTGCCGCGCGTGCAGGTCCGCGCGCAGCGGCGCGACGACCTCACGTTCGACGAGGGCACCAAATTCTACCGACTGCACGAGCGCGTCGCAGAGCGCGATCAGCCTGGCCTTCTCACCGTCGCGGCCGAGCGTATAGCCGAAACCGACCTCGCCGCTCGCAAGCCGCACCGCGGCGCGCGACACGGTGGCTTCGCCCAGGTTGAACGGCGCACCGTCGCCACCGACGCGGCCGCGCAGCATCACCAGGCCGTTCTCTGGCGCGCGCAGGTCGTCGTGTTGCGGCAGCGCGATTGTGCTGAGACGCTCGGCGATGTCGCCGGGTTCGGCGTGCGCCAGCACGGCCATCGCCGCCTTGCGCCGCGTCGTGAGGCTGTCTTGCGGGGTCACGTCATTCCACCAGGCTTGCCGAATTCAAGTTGTCTATGATAATAGACAACTTGATAAGGAAGCGCCATGACTGTTTCGTGACAACCGTATGATTTTCGGGATAGGCTGTTCCCCATTATGAGCCTTCAGGACACCGCCTCTTCCGGCGTCGCGCTGTGGCGCCTGGTCGCCGACGGCATCGAGCGCGGCATCGCCGACGGCCGCTTCGCGGCCGGCGAGAAGCTGCCGGGCGAGATGGAGATCGCCGAGACCTATCGTGTGAACCGCCATACGGTGCGGCGCGCGCTGGCGGCCCTTGCCGAGCGCGGCCTGGTGCGCGCCGAGCGTGGCAGCGGCACCTATGTCGAGGCGCAGAAGCTCGCCTATCCACTGCGCTCGCGTACGCGCTTCTCGGAGATCGTCGGCGCCGGCGGCCGCGAGCCGCGCGGACAGTTGATCGAGGCGTCGGAGGACGTGGCGAGCCGGGAGCTCGCGCGGGAGCTCGGCGTGAAGACCGGGGCGCGGCTGGTCCGGATCGAATCCGTGCGCTTGGCGGACCGCACGCCGATCTGCGTCTCGACGTCCTGGCTATCAGCCGAACTCTTTCCTGATGCGGGCGCGGTATTCGCCGCCACACGCTCGATGACAAAGCTGCTCGCGCATTACGGCGTCCGCGACTACCGCCGCGGCTCGACCCGGATCACCGCCGGCATCGTCGACGCGACCGACGCCGCGCGGCTCGATCTCGCGCTCGGACGCCCGATCCTGGTGGTCGATTCCACCGACCTCGATCCGGACGGCAAGCCGCTGGTGACGAAACGCTCGCGATTTGCGGCGGAGCGGGTGGAGTTCTTGGTGGAATCGTAGGGTGGACAAAGGCGCACTTGCGCCGTGCCCACCCTCTCTCCGAGGTCGCGACAGAAGCGGTGGGCACGCTTTGCTTTGCCCACCCTACGAGAGCAGCCGCTCTATGCCACAGCCCGCCTGCCGATGATGGCAAAGCGCAGCTTGCCGGAGATGAAATCGATCGCGGCGACAGCGACCAGGATCATGAGCACGAGGAACGACACCTTCTGCCATTCCAGCACGCGGATCTGCTCGGCGAGCTGAAGCCCGATGCCGCCGGCACCGACGATGCCGATGATGCTGGCCGAGCGCGTGTTCGATTCGATGAAGTAGAGCACCTGGCCGGCGATGACCGGCAGCACCTGCGGCATCAGGCCGAAGCGGATCTCATGCAAGGCGTTGCCCCCTGACGCCCTGATGCCCTCGACCTGCTTCTTGTCGGCCGCCTCGATCGCCTCCGAAAACAACTTACCGAGCGCGCCGAAGTCCGAGACCATGATCGCGAGCACGCCGGCGAACGGCCCGAGCCCGACGACATTGATCCAGACCAGCGCCCAGATCAGCGTATCGACGCCGCGGATCGAGTCGAGGAAGCGGCGCACCGGAAAGCGGATGATGTTCGGCGGCACGATGTTGCGCGCCGCGAGCAGGGAAACGGGCAGCGCCAGCGTTGCGGCCAGCGTTGTGCCGAGCAGCGCGATCGACAGCGTCTCGCCGAGCGCCTTCAGATAGAGCGGCAACGACGTTCCGGGATCGGGCGGGATCATCATCATGGTGATCCAGCCGAGCTGCTTGAGGCCCGCGATGAACTTCGCCGGTTCGAAGCCGAGATCCTGCAGGCCGAAGATAAAGACGGCGAGCGCGGCCACAATCATCGCCGGCATCGCCAGACGCGCGGCCGCCGGCCGCTCGAAGGCCTCGGGATATTTCGTCCGCAGCGCTGCGGTGTCGGGCTTCTCGAACTGCTTCATGACCGTGCATCCCTGCCGAACAGCCGCGCACGCAACCAGCCAGTCGTGATGTCGATGACGAAGATCGTGAGCACGATCATCAGCAGGATCGCGCTGACGTCGGAGTAGTAGAATTTTCGGATCGCGACCACGAGCTCCTGGCCGACGCCACCGGCACCGACGAAACCCATCACCGAGGATTCGCGGACGTTGATCTCGAAGCGCAGCAGCGCGTAGCTGACATAGCCGGCCGAGACCTGCGGCAGCACGGCAAAGCGCATGCACGAGAGCCAGCTCGCGCCGGTCGAGCGCACGCCTTCGACCGGCTTCATGTCGGCATTCTCTACGATCTCGGCGAACAGCTTGCCGAGCGCGCCGGTTGAGTGAATGGCGATCGCCAGCACGCCGGCCATCGGCCCGAGCCCGAAGGCCATGACGAAGATCAGCGCAAACACGATGCCCGGCACGGTGCGGGCGAATTCGAGCAGGCGGCGAACCGTGAAGCGCAGCCAGGGCGCCGGCGACGTGTTCTCCGCGGCGAAAAAATTCAGGCAGAAGGCACAGACCGCGCCGATCAGCGTGCCGACATAGCTGATCAGCAGCGTCTCACCCAACATCTTCAGCCATTTGCGCCAGCCCCACAGCCATTCACCGACGTCGGTCCAGACGCGCTGGCCATTTTCGAGCGTGAGGATGCGATCGAAATAGCTGACGAAATTGCCGAAATAGGTGAAGAGCGTCCGGACGTTCACCTCGGCCCCGATCGCTGCAATCAGCAGCGCGACGGTGAACAGCGCCGTTCCCAGCAGAAGCCGCAGCCGCTTGCGCGCCACCGCCTGGCCATAAGCGGCATTCAGTGCAGCAAGTTGGTGCTCGGGGAGGATCGAGACCGCGATCGTCATGTGGTTGGGATCACCAGCCGGTCATAAAGAAGAGCCGGGTCGATTGACCCGGCTCCAGTGCGTCGTCCCGAATATCAGGACGCCTTCTTCTTGCGTAGCGCGTCGACGAACTTGATCAGCTCGATCGTGCCATCCCAATCCTTGGTGGTCGCGGGATGAAAACCCTTTTTCTGGCCGTCCGAGAGCCGATCGAACGCAGCCTTGTCCTTGGTGGGCGAGTCGAAGAATGCCTTGGCGATCGCGGCCTTCAGGTCATCGGGGAGGTCGGAGCTATAGGCGTACATCGAAGGGCCAATGATCGGCGCCGACTTGTGAATGATGCGGAAATCGTCCTTCTTCATCGGCGAGCCGTCGGCGTTCTTCAGCATGCCCTTGGTCAGCATCTGCGCCAGGGTGGAATCGTCGTCGCTGGTCCATTGGTTGGCGGCAACATCGACCGTGCCCTGCGCCAAGGCAAGGATCGCATTCTCATGGCTGCCGGTGAAGACGACCTTGCTGAAATACGTGTCGACATCCGCGATGCCCATCTTGTCGAGCTCGAAGCGCGGCACGTTGTTGCCTGAGGTCGAATTCGGATCGACCAGGCCGAGGTTCTTGCCCTTCAGCTCGTCAATGCTCTTGTAGGGGCTGTTCGCCTTGACGAAGAACACCGAATAATAGCCCGTGCCGCCATCCGCGTTCAGATCGCTCGCAAAGGCGTCCGTCTTGACGCCGGTCAGCCGGGCGCGCGCAAACGAGGCCGACCCATAACTTGCGATCTGGATGTTGCCGGCACGCTGACCTTCGATCACGGCGGCGTAGTCATTGGCGATCCGCAGCGTGACCTTTACGCCGAGTTCCTTCGAGAGGTAGGTCATGAACGGAGCCCAGCGTTCGGTGACGCCCGAGGCGTTCTCGGCCGGGACAACGGCAAATGTCAGCTCCGGATATTTCGCTTTCCAGTCTTCGGCAGACGCAGATACGGTGAAGGCCAGCGCGGCGGCGCCGGCAAGTACGATGCGACGAGTGATCATGATACCCTCTTGATCGGTTGGACGCGGTAAACGCAAAAACTTGGGTCGGGGCTCAGGCGGCGGCAGCGCTGCCGAGCGCTGGAACGGCTTCGGGCGCCGGCAGTGGCACGCCACCCATGACTTCGCTGGCTTCGAGATCGTAGAGCTCACGCGCGACGTGCTCGGTGAGCGCCGACGGCGCGCCGTCGAACACCACGCGGCCCGCCGCCATGCCGATCAGACGGTCGCAATAGCTGCGCGCCAGATCGAGCGAATGCAGGTTGCAGATCACGGTGATGCCGAAATGCTTGTTGATGCGCAGCAGCGCATCCATCACGATTTTCGTGTTGCGCGGGTCGAGCGAGGCGATCGGCTCGTCGGCGAGGATGAGATCAGGCTGCTGCACCAGTGCGCGAGCGATCGCGACGCGCTGCTGCTGGCCGCCGGAAAGCTGGTCGGTGCGCTGCGCCGCGAGCGAGGCCATGTCGAACTGCTCGAGCGCCGACATCGCCAGCGCCCTGTCCTCCTCTAGCCAGGCCTGCGTCAGCGAGCGCCAGGCCGGCATCGCGGCAAGGCGGCCCATCAGCACGTTGGTGAGCACGTCGAGGCGGCCGACGAGATTGAACTGCTGGAAGATCATCGCGGCGCGGGCGCGCCATTGCCGCAGCTCCTTGCCGCGCAGCGCGGTGACGTCGACGCCGTCGAACAGGATGCGCCCCTCCGTAGGCGTCACCAGGCGGTTGATGGTCCGCAGCAAGGTCGACTTGCCGGCGCCCGAGCGGCCGATCACGCCGACAAAGCCGCCGGGAGCAACCTCAAACGAAGCACTGTCCACCGCGGCTTTTGTGCCGAAGCGGCACGTCAGACCTTCAAGCACCAGCATGCAGGAGCTCCCAACTAGCTGGGCCCAACCGCTAACGCCGCCGCTTTACATTTGTGTGACAGGGGCAGGGCAGTGCGGCGATGCTACGCACGCCATCCCCCGTCATCTCTTCGTCATGACATCGTCATCAAGGCGCTCGAAGACGAACGCCCCTCTCCCGTTGACGGACGCATCATGGTCGCCAAAGCGCTTTCGGTCCAACCGACCATCGATTCCACGGCCAAGCTTCACGAGATCAAGCTCGGCGCCTATTGCGAGGTCGGCGCGCGCACGATCCTGCACGAGGTGACGATGGGCGACTATTCCTACGTCGTGAACGATTCGCAGATCACCTACACGACGATTGGAAAATTCTGCTCGATCGCAGCGATGACGCGTATCAATCCTGGCAATCACCCGATGCAACGCGCCAGCCAGGCGCATTTCACCTATCGTGCGAGTGCCTACTTTCCGGGCGAGAGCGACGAGGCCGAGTTCTTCGACTGGCGGCGCCAGCATCACGTTTACATCGGTCATGATGTCTGGATCGGCCATGGCGCGATCGTGCTGCCAGGCCGCAATATCGGCACCGGCGCCGTGGTAGCCGCAGGCGCCATCGTCACCAAGGACGTCCCCGCCTACACCATCGTCGCCGGCAATCCGGCCCGTCCGGTCCGACGGCGGTTCTCCGACGAGATCGCCGACCGCCTGGCAAGGCTCGCCTGGTGGGACTGGCATCACGAAAGCTTGCGTGAGGCCTTGCCTGATTTCCGCAAGCTTGGGATTGAAGATTTCCTCGCAAAGTACGAAGCACGGATCGTTGCCAACCAGTCCTCTCCCAGCAAGCGAAGCATCCCCGCGTGACTGAAATTTATCTTGAAGGCGGCCGGGCACTGATCGGCTCGGAGATCGTCGAAACCTCACTCGTCCTGTCCGGGCAGGAAATTGCAGCAATCGATCGCGGCCGCGCACGTGCGCCACTTGCGATCGACGCCCGGAGTCTTTTGGTCTTGCCGGGCATCGTCGACCTGCATGGCGATGCCTTCGAGCGGCAGATGATGCCGCGCCCTGGCGTCGACTTCCCGATCGACGTGGCGCTCGCCGACAGCGACCGGCAGGTGATCAGCAACGGCATCACCACCGTCTTCCACGGCACGACCTGGTCGTGGGAGCCGGGCCTGCGCTCTGGCGACAATGCACGGCGCCTGCTGGTGGCGATCGAACGCTTGCGGCCGCAATTTGCCGCCGATACCCGCTTCCATCTGCGGCACGAGACCTACAATCTCGACGCGGAGGACGAGATCGGCCAATGGCTCGCCGAAGGACGGATCGATCTGTTCGCCTTCAACGATCACATGGCTGCGACCATCCGCGATCTTTCAAAGCCGAACAAGCGCGGCCGCTTGGTTGACCGGACCGGACTGTCCGACACGGCTTTCGAAGAGCTGGTCGGTCGCGTCGCCGCTCGCGCGGCGGACGTCCCGGCGACGACCGCGCGGCTTGCTGCGGCGGCCCGCGCGGCCGAGGTACGGATGCTCTCGCATGACGATTCGACACCGGCGGTGCGCAAGGCGTATCGTGACATGGGCGCCACGATCGCCGAATTTCCGGTCAACGAAGAGACGGCGCGCGCGGCCGCGGAGGCCGGCGACGCCATCATCTACGGCGCGCCCAACGTGGTGCGCGGCGGCAGCCATACTGGCTGGACCAAAGCCTCCGACATGATCGCCAAGGGACTCTGTTCGGTGCTGGCCTCGGACTACTACTATCCGGCGCAACTGCTCGCCGCCTTCCGGCTCGCGGCCGATGGCGTGCTGCCGCTGGCGCAGGCCTGGAAGCTGATCTCGGAAGCTCCGGCAGAGGCCGCGGGCCTGTCCGATCGCGGAACGATCAAGGAAGGACGGCGCGCCGACATCCTGCTGGTCGACGACACCGTGCCGCTGCGGCCGCGGGTGGTCGCGGTGATCGCTGCAGGCAAGCTCGTCCACCTCACCGATGGCTCGCGCCTGCTGGGCTCAGCCGCGGCGCCGCGTGAGGCTGTCGCCGCCGTCTAAACCCGCTATAGCTGAGGCGATGACAGGTTTTCCCCGCTACGCGATCTACTATGCCGCCGATGCCGAGAGCGTGCTATCGCGCTTCGGCGCCGGGCTGCTCGGCTATGATGCCCATGGCGGCCGCGAGTCGCCCTTCCCTGCAGAGGCGCTGCACCTTGCAACCGATTGGCATGACGTCACGGCCGATCCCCGCAAATATGGTTTTCACGGCACGCTGAAGGCGCCGATGGCGCTGGCGGGGGGCAAGACCGAGGCCGAACTGGTAGCGGCGTGCGCAGCGTTCGCTGGCAAGCCGCGGCCGATCCCCGTGATTCGTCCGATCGTGGATTCCATCAGCGGCTTCATTGCGGTGATCCCGGCCGAGCCCGTCGGCGAATTGACACAGCTCGCCGCCGATTGCGTGCGCGATTTCGATGCGTTTCGTGCGCCGCTGACGGCGAACGATCGCGCGAGGCGCAACCCGGATAGGCTGCCCGAGCGGCAGCGCGATTATCTCGATCGCTGGGGCTACCCCTACGTGATGGAAGAATTCCGCTTTCACATGACGCTCACGGGCCGGCTCGATGCGGAGCGGCGTGGGCCGATCGTCGAGATGCTGCGGAAGCGGTTTGCCGAGCTGCGCCTTGTGACGCTCGCCATCGACCGCATCGCGCTGTTCCGACAGGAAAACGCAGCGGCACGCTTTCACATCATCGGAGAGTGGCCATTGGCGACGTAGGGCTCATCGCCAGCTCGCGAGATTGAGTGCGAGCGCGGCTGCGCCAACGAAGATGAGGCTCGCGGCCCAGACCGCGTCCAGATTGAACCAGCTTCGCGACACGAACTTAAGACCGAGATAGCGGTAGACCAGCCACGCAAGGCAACCACCCGCGAAGACCATTGCGACGACGTGCGCAAGCGAAACCAACACCGCCATCGCAAGATTTGCCGTGATGAGGGAGCCGGCTGCTTGGTGGCCGACGTCGAGGTCCGCGACCTGGCATAGCCCGAGATAGATCGGCACCAGCATCAACGCGGCGCCATGGGCAAGAGCGATGGCAAACGACCACAGCGCCAGCTGCGTTGGCGGTATCCGCGCCAGTGCCCGCGGATGGCGCCTGTTGATGAAGCGAAAGATGCCGAAACCAATCACGAGGAGGCTCGCGCCGAGTTGGATCGGACGCTGCCATTCGGCCAGGGTCAGCAACAGCGCGAACGGCAGGAGCACCAGGAATGTCGCCAGCAGATGGCCGGCCGATAGAGCGCCCAGCGCTCCAAACAGCGCAGTCGGGCTTCGTTCCATGAGCCCTGCCGAAACCGCGAGCGGCCATCCCATCCCCGGATTGAGCCCGTGATAGATGCCGCTCGCAATAAGAGCGAGCCAGAGCCAGACAAGTGTCCGGCTCGCCTCTCCCCAATCTAGGCCGACGGATAGCAAAAGGAATCCGTCGAACAGTCGCCGCCCTCAAGTCTGATCTGGTGCGCCCGGTAGCCGTCCGGGAAGCTGACGAAATAGTCGCTCGCGAGTTCGAGGCCGCCGTTGCGACCGACATTGGCCATCACTTCGACGCCGGGAACGCCATCGGGATAGAACTGGTCGTCCCAGGTCGAGTAGAGCGAGTTGGTCCAGTACACCCGCTTGCCGTCGCGGCTGATCTCGACCATCTGCGGGCCACCTGCATATGCCTTGCCGCTCGGATGCGGCGCGCGGCGCACGATGCCTCCGGTGTACACCGAGCCCGCGAGCTTGGGTTTCCGGGGATCGCTGACGTCGTACTGGCGCATCTCGCCGGTGCCCCAGCAGGAGACGTAAAGGAACCTGTCGTCCATCGACAGATCGATGTCGGTCACCAGTGGCGGGACGGCACCAAACCCCTGCAAAAGCGGCGGAAGCTTTTCTTTGGCGGCAGGCTCCGGCGGGATGGTCGCGGTCTTCTCGGCATGGAATTTTCCGCCTTCGCGCCACCAGGTCCAGATCGAGCCTTCCAAATTGGTGGTATCGACCACCACGCCGGCAAAGCCGTACTCACGAACCGGATCGTGCGCGGGCCGCACCTCCAGCGCCATCTGATGGTTCGCACCGAGATCGATGGTCTGGACGTTGCGCCGTGCCCGGAGATCCCAGAAATGGAGCCGGTGGCCATATTTGTTCGACAGCAGATCTTCGGGAACGATGCCGTTCTCGAATTGCGGCGGCAATCCCCACTCGCTCGTCACCATGTAGTCGCGCGGCAGATTCCACCAGAAGTCATAGTGCAGCGTCTGCGGACCGCGATCGATCTCCCAGCGACCGAGCACCTCGAACGTCTCGCAATCCATGATGAAGACGCCGGGAGGCCCGCTCGTGCCGTCCTTGCCGCCGCCGCCGAGCGTGCTGACGTAGATGCCGTCCGGCCCGCAATGGATGGTGTGTGGTCGCGAGTAGCCGGTTTTCTTGAAGACTTCCTCCGGCTCGATGATCTTGAGAATCTTAGCTTGGGTCGGATCGGGCCTGGTGTCGATGATGTAGATGCGCGATGAGCGCAGGCCGGGAATGATGAGATAGCGTCGCTCGATGAACGCATGTCCGGCGAGCGGAGACAATGCGGATGAGCAGGCATTCCATCCAAAGTGATGAAACTCGTCGCCCTTGTTCGGCATCGTCACGGTGTGGACGATCTTGCTATAGGTCGGCGATCCCGGCTTGACGTCGATGACCGCGAGTGCGTCGGGCTTGGAGAAATCCGGGCTGAGCAGCAACGTATAAGCGAAATTTTCGGGCGGCGCTTCCATCGCGAGTCTTGGCGATGCGTGGAAGGTCGGATCTGGCCGCATTGTCATGGCACTGCCTCCCTGTTTGCGTCGGCTTGCGCCAACCTGGCCCGGGATAACGGCATAATGAAGTGCTGACGCGCGATGTCTCGAGGTGCTGCGCGGGCCTGGTTGGCCCGGGAACATTACGTCATCGCACAGTCGCGCGAAACCGGCCGAAGCGCGCCAATTCGACGCTTCGCCCAAACGGCAGGGCTATCGCATAGGGATTCCTACTGTTCCTGCAGCCGCCGCTTCAACAAGCTCGGTGTCGTCCCCGCGCAGGCGGGGACGACAGCGGAATATGTGGCTCGCTACTTCCCCCAGCGCAGCGCCAACGCGTCGCGTTCCTTGGCGAGCTCGAGCAGGCCCGCGCGCGTGGCCGGGTGCAGCGGTTGCAGGGGATGGCGCACGGCGTCGGACTTGATCACGCCGCCGGCCTGCATCATCGCCTTGCAGGCGATCAGGCCGCACTGGCGGTTCTCGTAGTTGATCAGCGGCAGCCAGCGCTCATAGGCGGCCTTCGCCTCCTCGCGCTTGCCAGCGAAATAGGGATCGATGATCTGACGGATGCCGTCGGGATAGCCGCCGCCGGTCATCGCGCCGGTGGCACCGGCGTCGAGATCGGCCATCAGCGTGATGGCTTCCTCGCCGTCCCACGGGCCTTCAATATCCTTGCCGCCCGCCTCGATCAGGCCGCGCAGCTTTGCGGCAGCGCCGGGGACCTCGATCTTGAAATAGCGGATGTTGGAAAACTCCCGTGCCAGCCGGGCCAGCAATTCCACCGACAGCGGCGTGCCCGCGACCGGCGCGTCCTGGATCATGATCGGAATTTCGATCGCCGCCGACAGCACCTTGAAGAATTCGACGATGCCCTTCTCAGGTACGCGGAAGGTCGCGCCGTGATAAGGCGGCATCACCATCACCATGGCGGCGCCGGCGGCCTCCGCCTGCTTGCTGCGCGCCGCGCACACGGCCGAGGAGAAATGGGTGGTGGTGACGATGACGGGGACGCGGCCGGCGACATGCTCCAGCACGGCATGCATCACGGTCTCGCGCTCGGCGTCGGTCAACACGAACTGCTCGGAGAAATTGGCGAGGATGCAGATGCCATTCGAGCCGGCATCGATCATGAAATCGATGCAGCGACGCTGGCCCTCGAGGTCGAGCTCCCCACGCTCGTTGAAGATCGTGGGGGCGACGGGAAAGACGCCCCGATACGGACGCTGGGCTTTGCTTTGGGGCGTGGCCGACATCGAAACTTACTCCCTGGATTTCTTGCCGCGACTTTCTGGTGGGCCGCCCGCAATGCCGCGCGAGCATGGTACCGCTACCATTTAGCGCGGTCGCGCAGCTGCGGCAATGCCGATCGCGGCGGGAACTTCAGATCTGACGAGTCTACGCCGCCCGCACGGCGCCCAGGAAGCCCTCGACCGCCACGCGCAGGCGGTCGGCATCGGCCGACATCTTCTTGACCGACTCCGTCAACACGGTGCCGGCATTGCCGGTCTCGCGGTTGAGGCCGGCGACGCTGCCGATGGTATCGGTCACCTCGCGGGTGCCGAGCGCGGCCTGCTGGAAGTTGCGCGAGATTTCGGTGGTCGCCGCGCGCTGCTCCTCGACGGCCGCAGCGATCGCCGTCATCTTCTCGTCGATGCCGCTGATCGCCCCGCCGATCGACCGGATCGCGGAAACCGCCTGCCCCGTCGCGGACTGGATCTCCGCGACCTGGCGCGAGATTTCCTCGGTCGCGGTCGCCGTCTGCGACGCCAGACTCTTGACCTCGCCGGCGACCACGGCGAAGCCCCGGCCCGCCTCGCCGGCACGCGCCGCCTCGATGGTGGCGTTGAGCGCGAGAAGGTTGGTCTGGCCGGCGATGGCGTGGATCATCTTCACGACCTCGCTGATGCGGCTCGCCGTCTGATCGAGGATCTCGACCGTCGCATTGGTCTGCTCGGCCTGCGCGACCGCCTCGCGCGCCTCGCGCGCACTGGCCTGCACCTGCGCAGAGATCTCGCCGACCGATGCCGACAGCTCCTCGGTCGCGGCCGCAATGGTCTCGAGATTATTGGTGGCCTGCTCGGCCGCGGAGGACACCGCAGCCGTCTGGTTGCTCGACTCCGAGACCAGCGAACGCACACCCGTCGCCGTGGCGTCGAGCTCCCTCGTCGATTCGGCAACGTTATGAATCACCGCCTGCACGGTGTCGTCGAAACGCCGGCAAGCCGCGTCGACCGCGCCCGAGCGGGCGAGTTGCTGGGCTTGCTGCGCCTCGCGCTCCTGACCGAGCCGCTCCGCCGTCGCCGCGCTCTCGCGCAGGCTCTCGAGCGCTGACGCCATGGTGCCGAACTCGTCGGGGTATTTCAACTGCGGCACCGGCGTTGCGTAGTCGCGCGCGCTGATCCGCGCGATCGCGCCCATCAGCGATTGCACCGGCCGCACCAGGCGATTGCGCACCACGAACACGCCGGTCAGGGTCACGGTCAGCGCCGCAAGGAAGGCCAGCGACTGCACCACGAGTTTGGTGAGCGCCGTCTCCTGCACGGCTTCCGCGCGCGCGATCGACTGGTCGAGCGCCTTGTTGGCGACGGCGACGATCGGCCCGAACGGCGACTGGCAGAGCGCATTCCACTCCTGCGCGGCAACGGCTGGACGGCCGCTGCCGTCGAAATTCCTGGTGAGCTGCGAAATCTGCTGCACGACCGAGTCGGTTTTCGCATGCGCCTCCTTGGCTGCCGAGACGAGATCTGCGGTCACATCAGGCGCGGCGAGGAGTTCCTCGATTCCGGTCCAGCCTGCGCCGACGACGCCGTTCCATTGCGCCACGTTCAGCTTCTGGGTCTCGTCGAGCGGCTTGCTGGCGTTCACGTTGGGGCGCAACGCCGAGCACTGGATGCCGTAGCGGTCGCGCACCTGCCAGGCGAGGCGGCGAACCTGGATCATCCGGGCGATGAAAGGATCGTTCATCCAGGCGCGGTTCGAGACCGCGGTGGAGGCGAGGTTCGCAGTGTCGATGGTCTTGGTCACCGCATCGTACCAGGAGTTGGTGCGGTCGATCTTGCGCTCGGCGCGCGGACGCGCGGCTTCCTCGAAGAACAAGCGGAATTGCGGCGCGGCCTCGCTCCAGCGTTGCTTCAGCGTGCTTGCAAGCTCGTCGCGGCGGGCGAACTCGACGGTCTCGACGGCCGCGGCAATCGAATCATAGCCGCCCTGCTCGAGCTTCTCGACCTCACTCAAGCGGGCGCGCGGATCGTCCTCGCCGAGCAGCGCGCTCTGCGCATCGCCGCGGTTGGTCCGCAGCGACAGCACGCCCTGAAAAATGGCCTTGTCGGCGGCAGCGAGCCGCCCGGTCTCAAGGCTGTCCCGATAACGGCCGAAGGCGCCGGCCATCTGGATCGCCGTGCTGGTCAGGGCGCCCACGGCCAGCAGGGCCATCAGCACCAGGAGAAGCGTGCTTACCGATTTCCTAATTATCGTCATTGGCAGGGCGTCCAGTTTCGTGCGGCGGCACTGTGCCGCGCGACCTGCCAACGTTCCGTTAAGGTTCTAATTGAATTGGCTGCAATGCAAATCTGCCGCAACGACTGGTTGGTCTAGACAATGAATCTGGACGAACGGCCGAGGAGGCCGGCGCGCTGCGCCGGCCTCACGCGAGGTCACGCAACCTTGGTGAAATCCGGCGGGCGGCGCTCGGCAAAGGCGGTGAAGGCCTCCCGGGCCTCCGCGGTACGCAGGCGCTGTGCGAACTGCTCGCCTTCGGCCGTCATCTGCGCGACCAGCGCCTCACCGTTTCGCATCAGCCGTTTGGTGGCGATCAGCGCGCCGGCCGGCTGCTTTGCGAGGCGCTGCGCGAGCGCGGCAACCTCGACATCGAGCTTGTCGAGCGCCACGATCCGGTTGGCGAGACCCCATTCGAGCGCGGTATTCGCCGGCACGGCCTCGCCAAGCGCGAACATCTCGTAGGCGCGGACGTGACCGATACGCAGCGGCATCAACAGGCTCGAGGCCGCCTCCGGCACCAACGCCAGGCTGACGAACGGCGTCGACAACAGCGCATTGTCGGCGAGCACGACGAGATCGCAATGCAGGAGCATCGTGGTGCCGACGCCGACCGCGCGGCCCTGGACGGCCGCCACCAGCGGGCGCGTGCAGCGCGCCAGCGACTGGATGAACCTGACGACGTTGCGGCTGCCCTCGGATTTGCCGGTGGCAACCGCGGCGAATTCGCCAACGTCGTTGCCAGCCGTGAACATGTCGCCCTCTCCGCGGATCAAGAGCACGCGGACCGACGGATCGGTCTCGGCGCCCTCGATGGTATCGGCGAGCTTGCCGTACATCGCATCCGTCAGCGCATTCTTCTTATCGGGGCGCGCCAGGGTCAGCGTCAACACGCCATTGGTCATCTCGGTTCGGACATGCTCGGTCATGGAACGGCTCCTCTCATTCGTCTGTTGCTCGTGGAAACTTGGTTTGAACGCTCGCCAGCCAGCGTGCGACGATGTCGATCTCGGCGCTGGAAAATCCTTCCGTCAGCGCCGCGTTGATGTCCGCGGCAGCCGCCTTCGCACGCGCCTCGGCCACACGGCCCTTCGGCGTCAACCAGACGCGCCAAGCGCGACCGTCTTCGCGGTCGGCCCGCCGCTCGACCAGCCTTGCCGCGGCCATCCGGTCGACGAGACCGGAGATGCCCGCCGGCCCAAGATCGAGCGCGGCCCCCGCCTCGCCCATCAGCACGCCGTCCTGTCGGCCGAGGATGAACAGAAGGCCCGCCTGAGATGGCGTCACCTCGCTCTCCGGCTGCGCCGCCATGAAGCGCTGCAGCCGGCGCTGCGCGACGTTCAGGAGGTAGATCAGCCGATGGTGCCTTACGGCTGTCACGCGCGGCGCAATTTATTTCGCATGCGAAATATATAGTCCGACGCAACCGGTCTGTAAAGCGGCCGCGGCGTCAAGCCGGCGCGACGCGACAGCCGTCCAAAAACAAGACCGCGGCGGTGCGGACGCGGCGCTCGATCTCCTTGCGCGACGGCAACGGCACACCGCCATAGATCGCGGCGCGCTGAGGGGCCGAGACGGCCATGCCGATCAGCATGCCCGCGGCCTCCTCGACATTGTCGAGCGCAAGGCGCTCTGTCTTCACCTGGACGCGCAGCCAGCGCGCCAGCGCGGCCGCCGTACGCGCAATGCCGTTGCGGTAGAAGGTCACGGCGAGATCCGGGAACGCGGCGGATTCCTGTAGCACGATGCGCTGCAGTGCGACGACCTCCGGATCGAGCGCGAGCTCGGCGCAGGCGAGCAGCACGGTGGATAGGGCCTCCGCAATGTCGGCGTGATCGATGCCTTTGAGTTGCACGTCGGAAAGCTGCCGGTCGAGCCGATCGGCGACCATGGCCTCGAACAACGCCGCCTTGGCCGGAAACAGCCGATAGAGCGTCTTGGTAGAAATGCCGGCGCGGCGCGCCAGCTCCTCGGTGCTGGTCGCCGCGTAGCCGTTCTCGGCAAAGGCGTGCCGTGCGGCGTCGAAGATGATCTGACGCGTCTCGCTGTCATCGCGCAGTGGCGGCCGTCCGCGGGGGCGGTATTCGCTGGAAGATTTTTCCTGAGCCATGTCTTTACATGATGCCTGTCATTCTATTGACAGTTTTCAAGCTAGTCGTATTTTGGAAATCGTCAAGTTTCCTAATTCAGGGAGCCGCCCATGTCCGTCCACACCAGCCCATCCAAGATCGAAGCCACAGGGGTTCCGGCCAGTCTGCCGCAGAGCCTGCTGCCCGCCGAAACGGCGTCCGCCCCACCCAGAAAGTTCAACCTTCGCAAGCTGTTGCTTGCCGGTGTCGCAGCTGCCGCGCTGGCCGGCGCGAGCTGGTACGGTTACGACTACTGGACGGTCGGCCGCTTCCTCGTCTCCACCGATGACGCCTATGTGAAAGCCGACAACACCACCATCGCGCCGAAGGTCAGCGGCTATCTCGTCCAGGTGCAGGTCGCCGATAACGAGCACGTGAAGGCGGGCCAGGTGCTGGCCCGGATCGACGACCGCGACTTCAAGGTCGCGCTCGACCAGGCCCGCGCCGACGTTGCGGCCGCGAGCGCCACCATCACGAGCAAGGAGGCGCAGCTCGAGGTTCAGCAGGCGGTGATCGCGGCAGCCAAGGCGACGATCGACGTCGACACTGCAACCAAGACCTTCGCGGGCCAGGAGAACAAGCGCTACACGGACCTCGCTGCGACGGGCTACGGCAGCGTGCAGAATGCGCAGCAGGCACAGGCGCGCGATGCCGGCGCAAACGCCGCCATCCAGCGCGACACCGCCAATCTCGCCTCCGCCCTCAAGCAGGTCGATCTGTTGAAGGCCGAGATCGTGCAGGCCAGGGCCGCTCTCGCCCGCGCGGAAGCCGTGCAGCACCAGGCCGAGCTCAATCTTGGCTACACGACACTCGTCTCCCCGATCGACGGCGTGATCGGCAACCGCACACTTCGCGTCGGCCAGTACGTGCAGGCCGGCACGCAGTTGATGTCGATCGTGCCGGCCGATGGCGCCTATGTGGTCGCCAACTTCAAGGAGACCCAGCTCACCAACGTGCATGCCGGCCAGACGGTCGACATCGAGGTCGATATGTTCCCGGGCCAGGTCGTGCATGGCCATGTCGATTCGATCGCGCCCGCGAGCGGTCAGGAGTTCGCGCTGCTGCCGCCCGACAACGCCACCGGCAACTTCACCAAGGTGGTTCAACGCATCCCCGTCAGGATCGCGCTCGACGCCGAGAACGCGCCGTCGATCGCGCTGCGGCCGGGCATGTCGGTGATCCCGACGATTGCGACGCGTTCCAGCGCGCCTGCCGCGCTGGCAGCGACTGCACCCAAGGCAAATCAGACCAAGGCAAATCAGACCAAGACAAATCAGACCACGGCAAACCAGACCTCCGGAGGGTCGCGCCATGTCCAGCAGCCCCTCAATCCCAGCGCCCGCACGCTCGATTCCGGCCGCGACGCCTGATCGCGTCGTCACTGACCCGAATCGCGCCAGCGCCACGATCTGGATCGCCGTCTTCGCGGCGATGATCGGCGCCTTCATGGCGATCCTGAACATCCAGATCACCAACGCCTCGCTGCTCAACATCGAGGGCGGCATCGGCACCGGCGTCGACAACGGCTCCTGGATCTCGACGTCCTATCTGATCGGCGAAATCATCGTCATCCCGCTCACCGACTATTTGTCGCGCGTGTTCTCGTTCCGTAACATCATCCTGAGCTTTGCGACGCTGTTTGCGGCATTCTCCGTCGCCTGCGCCTTCACCCACGACCTGCCCTCGATGATCGCGATGCGCGGCTTGCAGGGCTTCTTCGGCGGCGTGCTGATCCCGATGGCCTTCACGCTCGTCTTCACCAAGCTGCCCAAGGGCCAGCAGCCGATTGGCCTTGCGATGTTCTCGCTCGCGGTGACCTTTGCGCCCGCGATCGGCCCGACCATCGGCGGCTATCTCACCGAGAATTACGGTTGGCAGACCATCTTCTTCGTCAACGTCGTCCCGACCGCGGTCATGGTCACCACGCTGTTCTTCACGCTGGAGCGCCAGCCGCTTCAGCTGGGCCTGCTGCGCGAAGGCGACTGGTTCGGCATCGCCACAATGGCCGTCGGCCTGGCCTCGCTCCAGGCCGTGCTCGAGGAAGGCAACAAGGACGACTGGTTCGGCTCGCCCTTCATCGTGCGACTTGCCATTGTCGCGGCCGTCAGCCTCGCGCTGTTCATCTACAATGAGCTGGTCGTGGAAAAGCCGCTGTTGCGCCTGCGGTTGCTCACGCAATGGAATTTCGGCGTCGGCACGATCGCCTCGGTCTTCCTCGGCTTCGCTCTGTTCGGCTCGGTCTATCTGCTGCCCGCCTATCTCGGCCAGGTGCAGGGCTACAACGCCGAGCAGATCGGCAACGTGCTGGCCTGGACCGGCCTGCCGCAGCTTCTCTTGATTCCGCTGGTGCCGAAGCTGATGCAGCGCTTCGATGCCCGCTATATCGCGACCGTCGGCCTGCTGCTGTTCGCCACGAGCTCCTTCATGAACATCATGATGTCGCTCGATTATGCGGGCGATCAGTTCCTCGCGCCCAACGTCGTGCGAGCGGTCGGCCAGGCGCTGACGCTGGCGCCGCTCTCCGCGCTCAGCCTCGGCAGCGTCGCGCCGCAGGACGCGGCCGCCGCCTCCGGCATCTCCAACATGATGCGCAACCTCGGCGGCGCGATCGGCACCGCCGTGCTCGCGACCATCGTTACCAAGCGCGAGCAATTCCATTCCAACATCATCGGGCAATCCGTGACGCTCGGCCGCGAGGAGGTCCGCGGCCGCATCGCGCAGCTCACGAACTACTTTGTCGCCCATGGCGTGCCGGATCCCAACGCCGCGCATGAGCAGGCCGTCATCGCGCTCGGCAAGCTGGTCAAGCGCCAGGCGCTGGTGATGGGCTTTTCCGACACCTTTGCCGTGATCGGCGTCGTGCTGGTGCTGGCCGCGATCGCGGTGCTGCTGATGCGGCGCGGCAAGGTGGCGGGCGGCCCGGCGCACTAGGCGTCGCCCATCCATTTTTTGAGCGGCCGTCACGCTTGACGGCCGCCATTTTTTATGTTCTTTCTTTGTTCCATTCAAGTTTAAGTTGTAGCACGAGTTAATTTCATGATGAGTGATATGTACAGCGATGGCGGCGGGCCGGCCCAGCTCGTGATTCATGATGATGAAGATACGCCGGAGGAATTCGTAATCGAGCTGCTGCGCCGGGTTTTCGGCAAGTCGGAGCGTGACGCGGTCGCGCTGATGACCCGGATTGAGCGGGAGCAACGAGCAGGTTGCGGCCCCTACCCGCGATCCGTCGCCGATGCCCTTCTCAAATCTGCGCTGCAGCACATTCAATTTGCGGGTCACGGCCTGCGGATCACGCTCGAGCCGGTCAAGACGAGTTGCGAACTTTGCGGCAAGCCCGAGGCGCAGACCGACGTGCGGCTCGGGAGCCGTACGATCTGGTTGTGCAGCGACTGCATGCGTGCGGCAGGCAACACGGGCCATGAGCCGGAAGAAGAGGAGTTCGAATATGCCTGCGAGGTTCTGGACCGGCATTTTACCGGCGTCCCGCTCAGCAAGCTCGTCACCACGGTTCGCCAGTTTCCAGGACACATGCGCGCGGACGTCCAGGCGGCCATCGATCGGCTGCTCGCCTCCGCGATCCGGTTGTTCGGCATCAACGACGAACAACGCTACGAGACGCTGTCGATTGCGAGACTTCTGCGTGACGGCCGCCATGCGCAGGCGATTGCACCGCTGCAATATTTCGATGTCGACGTTGGCGAGAACAATCCGGTCAAGTGCCTCGACAACGGGCTGTGGCTGTGCACGCAGGGCGATCTC
This sequence comes from Bradyrhizobium sp. UFLA05-108, assembly GCF_059803455.1. Classification (NCBI taxonomy): domain Bacteria; kingdom Pseudomonadati; phylum Pseudomonadota; class Alphaproteobacteria; order Hyphomicrobiales; family Nitrobacteraceae; genus Bradyrhizobium; species Bradyrhizobium sp. UFLA05-108. The sequence goes on from NZ_JBANAZ010000012.1 coordinate 43,691, forward strand.
CGCTACGCGGTACTGCTCTGCGCGCATCGTGAATACAGCCGTGAGGCCGGAATTCGGATCGAAATCGCCGTACCCTCGGGCATCGCAGGCGCGGCCCTCGTCCAGCGATGCTTCGGCGAGCTGGAGCAGGCGATGCAGGCCGCGCGCACCTATCGCGGCAAAATCCTCTCGCTCGACGCCGACCGCGATTATCGCGGCCGCTCTCGCGGCATCACCGTACACCGCCTGCCGCTGGTCGCACGCGACGAGGTCATCCTGCCGGAGCAGACCCTGCGGCTGCTTGATCGCAACGTCCTGAGATTCGTCGGCACCCGCGATCAATTGCGCCAGCTCGGCCAGTCGACGCGCAAGGGCATTTTGCTGTACGGCCCGCCGGGCACCGGCAAGACGCACACAATCCGCTATCTCGCGACGCATTTGCCCGGGCATACGACCCTGATCATCACCGCCGAGCAAATGGGCCTTCTCGGCGCGTATATGAGCCTGGCGCGGCTCCTCCAGCCCTCGATGGTGGTGATCGAGGATGTCGATCTCATCGCCCGCAACCGCAATGACATGGGTCCGTGCGAGGAATCGCTGCTGAACAGGTTGCTCAACGAGATGGACGGGCTGAAGGAGGATGCAGACATCCTGTTCGTCCTGACCACCAACCGGCCGGAGGACCTCGAAGGTGCGCTTGCCGGCCGGCCCGGCCGCATCGACCAGGCCATCGAAGTGCCTCTCCCCGACGAGATCGGCCGCAGCAGGCTGGTACGACTCTACGGCAAGGGGCTGCCGCTCGATGACGCGATCATCATCGAAGCGGCGCGGCGCAGCGAAGGTACGAGTTGCGCCTTCATCAAGGAATTGATGCGGCGGCTGGCACAGGCGAGCCTGGCGCGTGACGGTGGCCATTCCGTCATCTCAGCCGACATCAATGAGGCGCTCGACGACATGCTGTTCTCCGGCGGTCGCCTCAATGCGCAGCTGCTCGGCGGCGCGCAGGCGATGGCGGCGGGATGATGACCGTTCTCGCCGCTGGAGCATGATCCGGAAAAGTGTGAAGCGGTTTTCCCTCGCGACAAACGCGGAACGCGTTTGCGCGGAGATCATGCTCAAACGAAAATCTAAAGCGCGATGACGATTCATTCCAATCTCATCGCGCTTTAGACTGGTCTAGTACTCCGCCGCGAGATGCCGGGCGATGTCGTCGACCGGAAGCCGCGTCAGGTCCTTGGGCAGTTCGCCGACGATGCGCGCCTTGACGTCCGCATGGAACGCGTCGCGCAGGTCCGCCAATGCGCGTGGCGGTGCAATGACGACGAGCGCCTTCACGTCGCGCTCGCGGACGAGCTGCTCCATCGCGGCTGCGACACGCCGGGCGAAGCGATGCTCCTCGATATCGTGCCAGTCGGTCGGCTGGACCGCCGCCCTTTGCCCTGTCGGCTTGCTGACACGGCCGGGACGATCGGTCCCCTGTTCGCGCGTCGGCGGATTATCATCTGCGAACACGTCCTCGGTTTTCAGGTTCGGCTTCGCGGGATTGCCTTCGTTGCGCAGGAACAGCGCCTTGCAGCCGTCGCCGATGAAGACGAAGGCGCCGTGGGGGATCATCAGGCCGCTCATGTCGACGCTCCAGCTTTCGTTTCGACATTCAACCCTTCATCCGCAAGCGGGTTGATTCAAATCAACGCGAGCCCACCACGGCGAGATGCGTATGCTGTGCTGACCAAGGCGTGAGCACGGGAACTTGTGCCGCCTACTGCGCACAGAAGAAGCTCGCCGACTCCGTCACCGGCCCCGCCTCGTAGTGTGGCCAGGCCGGCCAGCGGCACAGCGGCAGCGCGCGCACAACCGAGAACGCCGGCGCCTCGACCTTCTGCTCGGTGACCTCGAGGTCGCCGGGCGCCTTGCCCTTCTCGACCCAGTCGATCAGCACGCTCAGCATATCGACATTTGCCGGCGCGCCGGAGCCGACATGGTCGACGCCGGGCGCCGTGTAGAGCCTTGCGAACAAATCCGTCGTCGCCGAGCCCATCAAGCGCTCGACGTTCTCGAAATAGCGGATGCCGGCATAGGGGCTCTGCGCATAGTCGGCCATATGCTCGAGCATGATCAGGCGGCCGCCATGCATGCGAAAGCGGCGGAGGTCGGGATTGGTCGAATCCATCAGTTGGGAGACTTCGAGCAAACGCGCGCTGTGGTCTTCGGGCTTGTAGGTGGTGACGTCGAGCTTGGGGTCGCGTGCAAAGACATATTGAATTGTACCTGCGCCATAGATCCAGGCGATGCCGTTGTTCGGCGCCGGCGGCTGCGCGGGCGCCGCGGTCCCAAGCCACCACGCCGTCCATCCACCGGTCGGGCCGCCGGATGACGTATCCTCGCCCGACACGCCCCAGCCCGGATAATCATCGAGGCCGTTGGCGAGTGGAAACGGGAATTTGTAAGCGTCGTGCAGGGTGTCGATCGCCTTGATCTGCGCGTCGGTGAGGCATCGGTCGTCACTCTGGCCGCTCGCACAGCGCAGCTTCTGAGGCTTGAAGATCGATTTGCAGCCGACAGGATCCTGCACCAGCGCATCGTCGGTGCCGTCGGCCTTGTCGCAGGCGGCGCGCACCGCATCACCCACGAGCTTCACCTGGGCCGGCCTGATCCAGCCGTCGCCCATGGTCGCCAGCCCGGACCGGGTGCCGGCGTGCTGCAAGCCGACCCAGTTGATCACCGGCACGCGCGAAAAAATGCCGTCGAAATCCTCGGGGTAGCGCTGCGCCATGGTCAGTCCTTCGCGGCCGCCCTCGGACGAGCCCATGAAGTACATCTTCTCAGGTCTCTTGCCGTAGGCGCGCTCCATCAGGGTGACGGCTGCGTCGCGCACCTTCTTGTAGGCACGATGGGAAAAGTTCTCGAACGCCTCGTCATTGAGCGCGAAGGCCTGAGGCGGCTCGCCCGGCCTGGTCTCATGGCCGGAATCGGTGCCATAGGTAACGAAGCCGCGCGCGAGAGGCGATGGCTTGTCGAAGGGATAGGACGGCGGCAGCGCAAGGCCGGTGATCAGAACGCCGTTGAATCCGCCGCCGCCATATTGCAGCGAGCGCCCGCTCCATTCGACCGGCAGGTTGACCTGGAACTTGATCGGCGGCGCTTTTGGGTCTGTTGGCTCGATGTGAGCGAGCACCTTGCAGAAAGCTGGACTAGCCGGGGTGACACGTCCCGACGGTGTCGGTCCGCGTTCGGCGACGGCGAGCGGCGACGGCGCCTGGATCGCCGCGGAGTCGATCTTGATGGCACCGGCGTCCGAAGCGAGGCCCCTGCAGACGTTGTCGGCATCCTCGGCCAGCGTCAGCGCGGATGCGCCGTCGACATGAGCCATGGCCATCAGCAGGCTCGCGGCGCAGACATGCATATTGATCTGAGAACGCGTCATCGTTTCCACCCGGATCTCTTGTTATCACGGCAAGCGTCGCATTGAACGCAGCGCGCGGGCGTCCGTCAATCGCGAGCGCGGGATTGCCCACGGTCAGAACGACCCCACGACGCTGCCGAGCGCGATGACGATGACCAACGCCAGCAGCGACGAGACGATGCCGACCATCACGATATCCCGGTAGCTCTCGCGGTGGGTCAGTCCGCAGATCGCGAGCAGGCTGACCACCGCGCCGTTGTGCGGCAGGATGTCCAGCGTTCCCGAGCCGATCACCGCCACGCGATGCATCAGCGCGAGGTCAACGCCGGCCTTTGCGGCGATCTCCACATAGGTCTGGCCGAGCGCGTCGAGCGCAATCGTGAGGCCGCCGGATGCCGAGCCGGTCAGCGCGGCCAGAATGTTGGTGGCGACCGCGAGCGACACCAGCGGTCCGCCCTCGATCGCGAGCACCCAGTCGCGCACTGTCCCGAAAGCCGGCAGCGCGGCGATCACCGCGCCGAATCCGACCAGGCTTGCAACGCTCAGCGCCGGCAGGACGGACGCATTCGCGCCGGCATCCATCGTCTGCCGCAACGACGCGAGCCTCGTCCAGTTCATGGCAATGGCCACGACGATCGCGACCGCAAGCGCAACCGAGACAGACCATACGCCGGCGACGGCGGACAAGGACGTGCCGCCCCAACGCGGCTCACCCAGATAGGAGAAATCCAGCCGCGGCAACACCACTAGCGACATCACGAGATTGACGGCAACGACGACGATGAGCGGCACGACCGCGCTCAGCACCGGCGAGGGGGCCTCGCTGCGACGTCCATGGCGGATCTCCGCCGGATCGAATTCGCGGGCGAGCGTGGCGCGCTCGCGCAGCAATTCATCGTCAACGACGTCCTCGGCCGCCTCTTGCGTGTCTGCGCCAAAACCTTCGCCGGCGCGGCGGGCCGCGGCCTCCGCCCGCTGCAGCCACCACAAGCCCGTGCCGAGCATGATGAGGGAAGCGATGATGCCGAGCCCGGGTGCGGCGAACGGCGTCGTGCCGAAGAACGGCATCGGGATCGCGTTCTGGATCGACGGCGTGCCCGGCAGCGCCGACATGGTGAAGCTCGACGTTCCCAGCACGATCGCCGCTGGGATCAAACGGCGTGGAATCCCGGCGGCTCGAAACAGCGACTGCGCCATCGGCGCAATGACGAAGAAGGCGACGAACAGGCTGACGCCGCCATAGGTGACCAGCGCTCCTGCCAGCACGACAGCGAGGATCACGCGGCGTTCGCCGAGTCGCTGCGCCATGAAGGCGGCGACCGCCGTCACCGCGCCGCTATCGTCCATCAGCTTGCCGAAGACGGCGCCGAGCAAAAAGATCGGAAAGAACTGCGCAAGGAAGCCCGCGGCGCTCGCCATGAACACCTGCGTCAGGTTGGCGAGCAGCGGCTCGCCGCCGAATGCTGCGGCGACGAGCGCCGCGAACGGGGCAAGCAGCAGGACACTCCAACCGCGGAAAGCCAGCACCACGAGCAGGCCGAGCCCGACGAGAATGCCGAGAAGCCCCACGTCTCAGCACTCCGCCAGGAGAACATCGAGATCGGCGGTCGAGCGCCGGCCGACGTCCTCGCGGTGACGTTCGAGGAATTCGCTTGCAGCCAGCCGGCCCTCGGCGCGGAGCATCGAGACGAACTCCCATTCCGCATTCAGCTTGGAGGAGGCGCCGAACTTCGTCAGGATGTCGCTCTTGATCCGGTGCGTCCGCATCCGCGCCCAGCGCGCACCCTCGCCGCTTCCGGGATCGGCGGCCTGACGGAGCAGCGCGATCATGCGCAATTCCTTCATCAGCGGCGAGTTGAACGAAATCTCGTTGAGACGGTTGAGGATCTCCGCTGCGCTGCGCGGGTCTTCCGGCCGTTCCGTCGGATTGATCTGCACCAGGATGGTATCGCAGGCCTCGCTTTCACGGACCAGTGGCGTGATCGTCGGATTCCCGGCGAAGCCGCCATCCCAATAGGGCTCGCCGTCGATCTCGATGGCGCGAAACATGGTCGGAAGGCACGCCGAGGCCAGGAGAACGTCGGCCGTGATCTCCGCGTTGCGAAAGATCCGGCCCCGGCCGGTGCGCACCCGCGTCGCCGTGATGAACAGCTTGATCTCGGAACGCGCGAGGCGTTCGAAATCGATGCTCTCGGCGAGGACCTTGCGCAGAGGATTGTAATCGACCGGGAGGTCGTAGGGCGAGAACAACCGCGACATCAGGTCGGTGAAGACATAGGCCGGCGAGGTGTCTAGCGTCCAGCGTCCCATCAGGCGATCGAGCGGCGAGCGCTGCAGCGGGCTGAATGCCGCGGCGCGCGAAACGCGGCGCCAGTATTGATCCAGCGCCTCGCGCGCGCCCTCGGCGCCGCCTGCCGTCCATCCGTCGGCCAGCACCGCGGCGTTCATCGCTCCGGCGGAGGTCCCGGAGATCGCGACGACATCAAGCCATGTCTCTTCGAGAAGCCGATCGAGCACGCCCCAGGTGAACGCGCCGTGCGAGCCTCCGCCTTGAAGTGCAAGGTCGATCGGTATGAGGTCTCGGGCCATCGTGTCCGCACTCACGCAACTTAAGCTCAAGTTCGATGAGACTTTAGACGGGACTTGTTAGATGAGACTTGCCTTCAGCGCCCAGGTAACCACAGGTAGTGTAGAAAGTGAAAGGCGGGCCACGCAACAGCGCAGCCCGCCCGGACGCGTCACAGCGTCGTGATGCGAAAAGCCGCCAGTTCGGGCGCGCGTCAGTGTTCGAACACCAGCCGCGCGCCGATCGTGCCGTCGAGCCCACGGATCTGCTGGAGCAGCTCGTTCGAATCCTGGCCGCCAAGATCGGCATCGAGCACGACGTAGCCGAGCTCGCCATGCGTCTCCAGATACTGCGCGGCGATGTTGACGTCCCGCTGCAAGAACACCTCGTTCAACCGGCGCAGCATGCCCGGCACGTTGCGGTGAACGTGACTGAAGCGGACACCTGTGGGGCGAAGGTGGAGCTGCACCTCCGGGAAGTTGACCGCGCCCATGGTCGAGCCGGTGACGTAATAGTCGACGAGCTTGCGGGCTACCTCGCCGCCGATCCGCTCCTGCGCCTCTTCCGTGGAGCCACCGATATGCGGCGTGAGGATCACGTTGGTGAGACCCTGCAGCGGGCTTTTGAAGCGATCGGCGTTCGAGGAGGGCTCGACCGGGAAAACGTCGACGGCGGCGCCGGCGAGGTGCTCATCGCGCAACGCGCGCGCCAGTGCATCGAGATCGACGACGGTGCCGCGGCTGTTGTTGATCAGGAACGAGCCCGGCTTCATCAGCCGCAGCTCGCGCTCGCCGATCATGCCGGCGGTCTCCGGCGTTTCCGGCACATGCAGGCTGACCACGTCGCTCTGGGCCAGGAGGTCCTCGAGCTTCTCGACCGGCTCGGTGTTGCCGTGACGCAGCTTGTCTGTGCGGTCGAAGAAGATCACCCGCATGCCCATGGCTTCGGCAAGCGTGGAGAGCTGCGAGCCGATATTGCCATAGCCGATGATGCCGAGCGTGCGGCCCCGCACCTCGCGGCTGCCAGCCGCGGATTTATCCCAGCCGCCGTCATGCGCCGCGACCGAGCGCGAAAAGATCTGCCGCAGCAGCATCACGATCTCGCCGATGACGAGCTCGGCGACGCTGCGCGTGTTGGAGAACGGCGCATTGAAGACGGGAATGCCGCGCTTGCGGGCAGCGAGCAGATCGACCTGATTGGTGCCGACGCTGAAGCAGCCGACCGCGAGAAGCTGGTCGGCGGAGGCGAGCACATCCTCGGTAAGCTGGGTGCGCGAGCGGATGCCGAGCAGCGATACACCCTTCACGGCTTGCCGCAGTGCCTCGCCGTCGAGCGCCTTGGTCAGCCGCTCGACATTGGTGAAGCGGGCGCCCTTGAACAGGTCCACTGCGCTGTCATTGACGCCTTCAAGCAACAGGGCTTTCGCTGTCCTCTCAGGGGTCGGGGCTGTAGCTGGCATGGAATCTCCGTGGGTATCACCTTCGCGCGCGGCTTAGTCGCCGGCGAGGCTGAAGACAATATGATTCTCGCGTGGACACGGGAAGGCGGGGCATCTTGGCCTCTCGCCAGGCCCGCCTCACCCGCTCAGATCACGTAAAATCCGTGCGTCGCGTCGCGGCGGAGCTGCTCGACGAGGCCGTATTCCCAGTCGAGATAGGCCTGCATCGCACTTTCCGCGACATCGGTGCCCTCGTAGGGACGCCGGTACCGGTGCGCAGGATCGGGCTTGGGCAATACCTGCGGCGGTCCCACTTCGAGCGCGCCGTCATAGCCGCCCTCGAGCACGTAGACCTCCCAGCCCATCTGCGCAAGCCAGGACGCCGTCATGTCGGCGCGCACGCCTTTGTCGTCGGTCAGAAGGATGCGCGCGCCGCGCACGGGCGCCGCCATGTCGATCTCCTGAACGAGCTGGCCGCCGGCATAATGGCGGAAGCCTGCGAGATGACCACTCGCATAGTCCTCGGCGTCACGCACATCGAAGCGATACAGCGTCCGATGCGGTTGCGCAGCGAGCGATGCCGCCTCGCCCGCGCCGATGTGGCGAACGCCGGCACGATAGGCGACGTCGCGGGCATTGGCCGCGGCGCCCTCAAACGCTCCGACCGCACCACGCCGCCCGGCGCCGTGCTCGAGCGAGTGCTTGGCAAGAGTCCAGCCGATCGTGCCGTTGCGCAGCGCACGCACTTGATTCGGGATGCCCGCATTGATCAGCGACTGTGTGCCGATGATCGAGCGCGTGCGGCCGGCGCAATTGACGATGATGGTGGTGTCTGGATCGGGGGCCGCGCGGCCCGCGCGCAGCACGAGCTCGGCGCCGGGCACGCTGACCGAGCCCGGGATGTTCATGGTTGCATATTCGTCGAAGCGGCGAACATCCAGGATCGCGACATTGGCCTTGTCGGTAATCAGGCTTGCGACCTCGTCGGCGCTAAGCGAGGGCGTGTGACGGCGCGCCTCGACAAGCTCGCCAAAGGCCTTGGCATAGGAATTCACATCCTCGAACACTTCGTAACCGGCCGCGCGCCACGCATTGAGGCCGCCGTCGAGCGCGCGAAGATTTGTGTAGTCGAGCGCCCGCAGCCGTTCGGCGCCCGTCCCGACCAGACCCTCGCCGTCATCATAGAGAACGATACCTGCATCCTTGCGCGGCAGCCTCGCCTCGGCTTCGATCGCGATGCGCCCCGCCGCCATGTTGGCGGCAAACAGGGGATGACCCGTGGCAAACGCCGCCTCATGCCTGAGATCGAGCAGCGCAACCTCCTCGCGCAGCAGCAGCGCGCGACGGATATCGGCAGGGGTGACGGTGGGAAGCTTCATGGAGCGGCGGATCCTCGCGAGAATAAGTCTGCCGCTTTTGGACCATTGCCGCGGCCTTGGCTAGCCGCTCCGCGAACGCGAGAAAGGTTCGCGGACGTCACGCGATCGCGGGACTCACCAGCGCGTCGATCTTCGCCTTCAGCGGCTTGCCGTCGGAGAGGCCGCGGAGCGGCGGGCGCACGCGCAGCCAGCCGGGATCGGCGGTCTGTGCTGCGAGAATGGCTTTCAGCGTCGCCGCGAACGAAGGCGTGTTGACGACGATATCGATAGCCGCCTGCATGCGTGCTTCGACGTCCTTGCCATCGACCATGTCCTTGACGAGGTCGGGCACGATGTTGGCCATGCCGCAGATGGTGCCGGCGCCGCCCGCCGCGATGGCGCGGGTGATGTCGGCTTCATTGCCGACGGTGATGGCGAGTTCGGGCGCAGCAGCACGAAACGCCTGGAATTGCTTGAAGTCGCCGCTGGAGTCTTTCAGTCCCGCAACGAGCTTGCCGTAGCGCTTGCGCAAGTTCGCCGCGACTTGCGTCGGCACGGCGACGCCGGAGACCTGCGGGATGTGGTAGAGGTAGGCGCGCAGGCGATCGTCGGCGACGCCATCGAAGATCGCGGCGAAGGCATCCTCGAGGCCCTCGGACGTGACGTTGCGATCGAAATAGGGCGGCAGGTACAGCACATGGTTCACGCCGAGGCTCAGCATCGAACGCGTCAAGGTGATGCTGTCGCTGATCGCGGGAAAGCCGCCGCCGACACCGATGCGATCTGCGGCGATGCCGGCCTTGAGCAAGGCCTCCACGGTCGCGACCCGCTCTGCAACGTTGAATGAGGTGCCTTCGCCGGTGGTGCCGAACACCACGACGCCGTCGACGCCCGTCTTGAAGAGCCGAAGCGCATGATCCGCCAACCGGCCGGGGTCAGCGGCTCCCTCGGCCGTCAGCGGCGTCGGCGTGGCGACCCAGAACCCGCGAATTGCGTCCGTCATGACCTGTCCTCTGCAAGAGCAATCGTTCTAAAGCTTTGATCAGGCTTGCACTTCCTGAAAAGTGCGGAACCTGCTTGGCGTTCCCATTTACTTCTTGTACCTTACATACAACACCACTGCAATTCCGCGGTGAAGCGGGTCGCGCCGCCAAAAATGCATGGGCAGGCGCCGACCCGCGACGTACCCCGGCAACACACGTACCCCGGCAACAAGAGGCTCCGCATCGACATGACGACGCTACTCGAAGGCTCCGAGGGCATGTTGCGCGATCTGCGCGACCGGCTCGGCCCGCAAGCCGTGCTGATCGGCAACGAGGTGCCCGCGCGTAATTGCAACGACTGGAGCGCGAGCCTGCCGCAGACGCCGCTTGCGGTGATCCGGCCGATGGATGCGGCCGGCGTCGCCGCGGCGATTGCGACCTGCCGCAAGGCAAGTCTGCCGTTCGTGCCGCAGGGCGGATTGACCGGCCTGTGCCGCGGCGCGGCGCCCGAGCCCGGCTGGGTCGCGATCTCGCTGGAACGCATGACCGGCATCGAGGAGATCGATCGCGCTTCCGCGACCATGACAGTGAAGGCCGGCACGCCGCTGGAGACGATCCAGAAGGCGGCCGATGAGGCCGGCGTCTTCTTTCCACTCGATCTGGGCTCGCGCGGCTCCTGCGCGATCGGCGGCAATCTCTCCACCAACGCCGGCGGCAATCGCGTGATCCGCTACGGCATGACGCGCGAGTTGGTGCTCGGACTCGAGGTCGTGCTGCCGGATGGCACCATCATCACGAGTCTCAACAAGCTGATGAAGAACAATGCCGGCTACGACCTGAAGCATCTCTTCATCGGCTCGGAGGGCACGCTCGGCATCATCACGCGCGTGGTGCTGCGGCTGTTTCCAAAACCGCGCTCGACCATGGCCGCGCTGTGCGCCCTGGAGAATTATGCCGCTGTGGTCGACCTGCTCGCTGCCGCGCGCTCCGGCCTCGGCCCGCTGCTGTCGGCCTTCGAGGTGATGTGGCCGGATTATTGGGAGGTGATCACCGCGCGCGCCGGCGTCAAACCGCCGGTCGCTGCCGGACGCGGGCTCTACGTACTGGTGGAAGCGCAGGGCACCGACGAGAGCATCGATGCGCCGCGTTTCCAGGCCTGGCTAGAAGAGCTGATGGAGCGCGGCCTGCTCGCGGACGCCGCCGTCGCGCAATCGCTGGCGCAGACGCAGAAATTCTGGGCGGTGCGCGACATCTGCGCCGAGTTCGGCCAGGTGCTGGGGCCGCACATCTCCTACGACATTGGCCTTGCGGTGGCCCGGATGGACGAGTTCGTCACGCGCTGCAAGGCCGCGCTCGCCGAAGGCATCAAGGGCTGCGAGAGCGTCTATTACGGTCATATCGGCGACGGCAATCTGCACCTGGTATCCTGGGTGACGGGTCTGCCGACCGAGCGTCAGCCGAAGGACGCGATGGATGCGATCATCTATGGCCTGGTGCGCGAGATGGGCGGCAGCGTCTCCGCCGAGCACGGCATCGGCACGCTGAAGAAGCAGTGGCTCGGGCATGCCCGCAGCGAAGCCGAGATCGCGCTGATGCGCACGCTGAAGGCCGCGCTCGATCCCGCTCATCTGCTCAATCCCGGCAAGGTCATCTGAATCCCGATGAAGTCGCTGAAGCTCGATACGCCGAAATCGCTGGCGCAGCGTGTGATGCTGCGGCTGCGCCAGGGCATCATCGACGGCGAGTTCGCACTCGGCGCGGCGATTTCCGAGGAGAGGGTCGCGCAATCCTTCGGTGTCAGCCGCACGCCGGTGCGCGAGGCGATGGGCCAGTTGCAGGCGCAGGGCCTCGTGGTGATCCGGCCGCAAGTCGGCAGCTTCGTCTTTACCCCGAGCGCGGAGGACATCACGGCGCTCTGCACGTTCCGGATCGCGATCGAGCCCAAGGCCGCCGAACTTGCCTTCGCCCACGACCGTGCCGGTGCGGTCGCGGCGATGGAGCAGGCCATTGCCGCGATGGAGGAGGCGCTCACGGCCAAGGACAACGTTGCCTATGGACGCGCTGACAGCGCGATCCATGATGCGTTGTTCGCCCATTGCGGCAATCGCTATCTCCAGGAGTCCTATCAGCTCGTTTCCGGGCGCGTCGCAACGCTGCGCACCAATCTGAGCGCGCCGATTGACGTGCAGACGCCGGCCTCGTTCGAAGAGCATTACAAATTGTTGGGCCTGTTCGAACGCGGCGACTTCGACGGTTTCGCGCAATTGATGACGACCCACATCACCAATTCGGGCCTGACCTATGCCCGTGCCTTGCAAGTCGCCTGATCCTCATCGTGCGCGTGCCGGATTCAATCGACGGATTTGGCGTGGCGTCCTCCGGATCTGGCGCCGTGCGAGCTCCTGGCCACTCGTGTGATACAGGTCAGGAACTGGCCGGCGATTGAAGCCTCATCTCAAGCGCGGGCGTTGCAGGCGGGCTCACTCCGCTCGCTCGCCTGCGCCAGGCGCCGGTGCCTGCGCCGCGACAGATAGAGCAGCACTCCCGTGACCGCGAATAGCGGCATCAGGCCAGCGGCCAGCATGAAGGCGAGCCTGCCGGGCCAGCCCAGAATAGCGCCGCGGTGAATGTCGAGAATGCCGGCGATGGTCCGCTCGCCGAGCGTCTTGTTTGCGTAGATATCCGCAGATACGAGCTGGCCGGTGGCGGCATCGATACGGAATTCGTCGCGCACGCCTTCGAGCGTGGTTTCCGTGGGCCACGACCGGATGCGCATGACGGTGCCGCCACCAGCCGGCAACGTCAATTGCGCCCTCGCGAACGAGCCGCCCTGCTCGCGCAGGAACGTCGACCACGCGCGGTCGAATCCGGGCGGCTCCGCCGCCTCGCGCGCCGGCTTCGGCTGCATCCGCGCGGCGGCAGTCGATGGGCGCGACAACAGCCAGAGGACGCCATCCTTGTACCAATCGAACGAGTACCAGAGCCCGGTCAACGTCATCACCAGATAGATCGGCAGCACCCAGGTGCCGATGACCGCGTGCAGCGACCGGTGCAGGCCGCGACCACGCAAGGCCAGATTGGGCTTGAGCCACATCTTCACACTGCCGGCACGCTGCGGCCAGCGCAGCACGAAGCCGGAGACCAGCAGCGCGATCAGGCCGAACGCCGCGATTCCGGTGATCTGCCGGCCATAGCCCTTGCTATCGCCGGGCAGCAGCAGCCAGCGATGCAGCCTCCGGACGGTTGCGAAGAACTCCTCGCCGCGCGGCATCCCGAGCACGCGCGCGTCATAGGGATCGACATAGAGCGAGGACGGCCGCGCGCCCTGCTCTTCGCGGGCGAAACGGACGTGCACGGCCGTGGACGCATCGCGGGTCATCATGAGGGCCGAGACCTTGCCGAGCTCCTGCGTGGCCTTCAGTCTCGCGACGAGCTGATCCGGCGCAAGCACCGGCGAAGGGCGGGGCGCGACATGCATGATCCCGGCATTGAGGCTGTCGAGGATCTCGTCCTCGAAGCTCATGATCGCGCCGGTAATTCCGATCACCGCCAGCACAAGCGCGATCGTGAGGCCCAGGATGGAGTGGACGTCGAGCAGGACAGATTTGATCCGCCGCGCACCCATCATTCAGAACTTCACGGTTGCCGAAAGGGACACGCGCCGCGCGTCGCCGATCGCGACTTTGAGAGTATCGACAGCCGATGGATAGTAGACGGTGTCGAACAGGTTCTTGACGTTGAGCTGGTAGATCACAGGCAGCTTTTCGTAGCGCGTCTCGTAGGTCGCAAACACGTCCGCGACGACGTAGGACGGCAGCACGAAGGTGTTGGCGGAATCACCGGGACGATCGCCGACATAGCGCGCACCGCCGCCGAGGCGGAGCCGGCCCGGCAGCGCAGTGCCGAAATCGTAGACCAGATAGAGCGAGGCGGTATTGAGCGCGACGTTCTGCAATTGCTTGCCGTAGTAGGTCGGGTCGTCGGCCACGCGCGCGTCGGTGTAGCCATAGCTTCCGATCATGCTCCAGTGGTCGGTCAGCCGCCCGGTGACGTCGACCTCGACGCCGCGCGAGCGGACTTTTCCGGCAGCGCGATACTCGGTGACGCCGGTTGCGGCATTGAGCTGCGAGACCAGCACGTTCCGCTTGTCGATGTCGTACATCGCCGCGGTGCCCGAGAGGCGCTGGTTGAGATCGAACTTGATGCCGGTCTCATACTGGGTGCCTTGCTCGGGTGCGAGGTTCGAGCCGACGACCACGCCGCCGGTGAGCGGTGCAATCGTCGAGGTCGGCTTCAGGGATTCCGTGTAGCTTGCATAAAGCGAGACCTGTTCGGTGAGCTTGAGGATCGCGCCGCCGAGCGGCAGGGCCTTGTCGCCACTGAGATTCGTGTTGGTCACGAACGGACGCGCCTTGCCTGCGAGCTGCTCGTATTCCATCCAGCGAACGCCGCCGACCAAGGCGAGGCGGTCGGTGAGATGCAACGTGTCCTGGAAAAACAGCGCGCGCTCGCCGAGCTTGTCGGTCTGGTCGCTGTCGGCGGCGGACACCGTTGTGCCCGGCCCGATCAGCCCGTAGACGGGATCATAGATGTTGAACACGCTGGGCAGCGTCTTCCGCAGCAGATCCTGGCGGTAGATCGTACGATACTGCGCGTCGCCGCCGAACAGCACCTCGTTGCGCATCTCCCCTAACCAGAACACACCCTGCAAATAGGAGGTGCCGTAGCTGATGTTGCTGAGCGCGCCCAACGTGCCGTCATTGCTGCGCGACTCGATGCCCGTAACCGGATTCACCGCGGTAATGCGGAGCTGATAGGCGCCGTAGGATTCGGTGTTGTAGCCGTAGCCCGCGTAGAGCTTCCAATCCTGGTTGAAGCGGTGCTCCACAGAAGCCTGCACCAGATCGGACGTGCCCCACATGTTGTTGTAGGGCTCGTCCAGCCGGCGCGTCGCCGGGATCGCGAGTGGCTTCTTGGTGCGGGAATCGATCGCCGTGCCGCGATCGAAGGGATAGAGGAAGTCGCGGTGCTCGTAGTTGAGCTGGACCGTGGTGTCCTTGCCGTACCAGGCGAGCGACGGCGCGATCAGCGTTTCCTTGTGCGTACCGAAATTGCGCCAATAATCCTCGCCGACGCCGTAGGCGATGAATCGGTAGGCGAGCCCATCCTTGCCGATCGGACCCGTGATGTCGAACAGCGCATCGCCGCCGCTGCGTCCGCCATAGGTCGAGCCGAGCAGGGTGACGGAGCCGTGCTGATAGAGCTCGGGACGCTTGCTGATGGTGTTGACGATGCCGCCGGGATCCATGATGCCGTAGATCAGCGACGCCGGGCCCTTCAGCACTTCGACGCTTTCCACCGCGGCGTTGAGGCCGCGGCCTTGCACCAGCGGCATGCCGTTGCGCATGACCGAGCCGTCGCGGTTATCGCCAAAACCGCGGCGGATGATGGCGTCCTGGGTGCCGGCGAGCGTGTTGGTTTGCGTGATGCCGGAGACGTTGGCGAGCGCATCGTCGAGATTGCGCGGCAACTGGTCCTTCAAGACCTGCTCGGGCACCACGTTGACGGACTGCGACGTATCAAGCGGCGAGGCGCCCGTGCGCAGCGTGCTCGAGTTCGGCATCGCGCGATAACCGAGCTTGGCTTCATTCAGGACTGCCGCGGCAGCGGCCGCGCGCTCCGACGGCGAAGCTTCCATCGGCTTCGGATTGCGATCGCGTTGCCACGCGGTAGCCTGCGTGCGACGCGCCGATGTCGTAGCCGCATTCACCTTCGGCCGCTTTGTCGGCGCCTCCACCGTCACCGGCGGCAGCGCCGACTGCGCCTCTGCGATCCCTGTGGAGGAGGAATAATCGGCGAGCAGGACGACTGCTCCGAGGAGAACACGCGCACGACTCCTGCCGGCACGGTTTCGATGGCCGCGGACGCGCTGGCCATCAGCATTGGCACGCACTTTCGAGTCACTTCCAAGTCAGAGAATTGCATTCACGCAAGCGCGTCTAGCAGAGCCCGCGCAGCCCGCGCGACTTGAATAGCTCTAAGATCGAGTGGTTCTAAATCGGAGCGCGCGTTGCGCGGCGCAGTGCGCGATCAAGCCTGCTCTTCCCTCACCATGTCGATGAAAGCGCGAAGCGGCCGAGGCATGCGGCGGCGACTGGGGTAATAGAGCGAGGGGCCGGCGAACATGGGCTGCCAGTCGCACAGCACGGCCTTGAGGCGGCCAGCAGCAATATCGGGCGCGGCGTAAGGCTCGAACACGCAGGCCAGGCCAAAGCCTTCGAGGCAGGCGTCGAGGATGAGCTCCTGGTCGTCGAGAACCAGCGGACCTTCTGGGATGAATTCCAGCTCGTCGCCATCCTTTTCCAATGGCCAGGCAAAGAGGCCGCCGCCGGGAAAGCGCTGGCAGATACCCATGTGCCCCTTCAGGTCGGCAGGGACGCGCGGAATGGCGCGGGTGGCGAAATAGTCCGGGCTGCCGACCAGCGAGAAACGCATGGGACCAGACAAGGCAATCGCGATCATGTCGCGCGGCAGCTTCTCGTCGAAGCGAACCCCGGCATCGAACCCGGCGGCCACGATGTCGGTGAGCGCGTCATCGGACGCAAGCTCCACGCTCACGCGGGGATAGCGGCGCAGGAAGCGCTTGAGCGGAGGCAGCAGAATGAGCCGCGAGACGGAACGTGGTGCATTGATCCGGAGGCTGCCGGACGGGCCATGAGCAAAGGAGGCCGCCTCGTTCACCGCGGTTTCGATCGCTGCGAGCGCCGGATCGAGCTTGGCAAGCAGCTTCTGGCCGGCTTCCGTCAACGCCAAGGCGCGGGTCGTGCGGTTGAGAAGCCGGACGCCCATTCGCTCCTCGAGGGCGCGCATGCCGTGGCTCAGAGCGGACGGGGACACGTTCAGTTCGCTGGCTGCGCGCCGGAAGCTCTTCAGGCGCGCGATCGCCGCGAAAGCGGCAAGGTCGGGAAGGTCGGCGCGCTTCATTAGTGAATATGACTCATTGATTCATGCAATGAATACCCGATTATCGTTCTACATGCACCTTTCTAAAGAGATCCGCAGTCTCTCAAACACGGACCGCGATCAATGGAATTTTCGAACAAGACCTATGTCGTCACCGGCGCTTCCTCGGGAATCGGCGCGGCAACAGCCCGCGCCCTGGGACTAAGGGGCGCGAATGTCGTGCTGGCTGCGCGCCGCCTGGACTTGTGCGGCACGATCGCGGCAGACATCGAGCAAGCTGGCGGACGGGCCCTCGCCTTGCGATGCGACGTGACGCGGGAGGAGGATATCCGCGCGACGATCGCGCAGACGGTGGAGCACTTCGGCCGTCTCGACGGCGCGGTGAACAATGCCGGCCAACTAGGCCACGCCGCGCCCCTCCACGAGACCGCAACGGCCGACTTCGAGACGATCATGGCCGCCAACGTGACGAGCGTCTTCTGGTCCATGAGGTATCAGATCGCAGCCATGCTACCGAGCGGCGGCGGAGCTATCGTCAATGTTGCCTCCATTGCCGCGCATGTGGGCTTTGCCCAGGTCGCCCCCTATGTCGCCAGCAAACATGCGGTTCTGGGCCTCACCCGTACGGCGGCACTGGAGTATTTCGGCAAGGGCATCCGCATCAATGCGGTAAGCCCCGGCCCCATCGCCACGCCGATGGCGGAAATCGGCTTCGGCAGCCTCGACAATCTCAATGCCACCATGACGACGTCGCCCGCCGGTCGCGCCGGCATTCCCGCGGAAATCGCCGCATCCATCCTTTATCTTCTCTCCAATGCAGCAAGCTATGTGAGCGGTCAGGCGCTCGTTGCAGATGGCGGCTGGACGGTGGCCTGATATGCGGCGGCGCCGTCGTCTTGGCACCGTGTCAGTTTCTGCCCTCGGACTCGGCTGCATGGGCATGAGCGAGTTCTACGGCCCAAGCGAGGATGCGCAATCCTTCGCTACGATCGAACGGGCGCTCGATCTCGGCGTCGATCTTCTCGACACCGCCGACACCTATGGCTTTGGCTCCAATGAGGAGTTGCTCGGGCAATTCCTGAAAGGCAAACGCAATCGCGCTGTGCTGGCCACCAAGTTTGGCATCGTGCGATGCAAAAGACGCCCATGAGCGGCATGTCGACAACTCACCTGCCTACATCAGGACTGCCTGCGAGGGTTCTTTGCGGCGGCTCGGCATCGAAACCATCGATCTCTACTACTGCCACCGCCGCAATCCGGATGTCCCCATCGAGGAGGTGGTCGGCGCCATGGCGCGGCTCGTTGAGCAAGGCAAGGTTCGCTTGCTTGGCCTGTCCGAAGTTTCGCCCACCACGTTGCGCTTGGCATCTGCCGTTCACCCCATCTCGGCGGTGCAGAGCGAATATTCGCTGTGGAGTCGCGAGCCGGAAGGTGGAATGCTTGCAGCCTGCCGCGAGCTGGGAGCAACCTTCGTTGCCTATTCGCCGCTGGGCCGCGGCTTCCTTACCGGCAGGCTGGATGTGGCGGGACTTGCGGACGGCGACTTTCGCAAGACCAATCCGCGCTTCCAGGACGGCGCGCGGGAGACGAACCAGGCACTCGTCAATCAGCTTGACCGGATCGCCCGGACGCGAAACCTCACGCCCGCGCAGATGGCGCTTGCGTGGCTCTTGTCGAAACATCCGCACGTCACTCCGCTTTTCGGCACGCGCCGACCTGAGCGCGTCCAGGAGAATGCGACGGCAGCGGAGATCACGCTGTCTCCTGACGAGATCGGCACGCTCGATACGTTGTTTGCACCCGATACCATCGCCGGCTCGCGCTATCCGAGCACCGGAATGGTCGGAATCGAGCCATCAACCTAACGAGCGCGAGCGCAGCGATTGTGATGGCAAGCGGCGGAAATTGATGGGCCGGTCGATGGCAAGGACAAGAATCCGTGTGGTCCGCACTCGGTGTCGTCGAGATTGCGAAAACACTCACGGCTGTCGCTTGCAGAGTCCGTATCGTCGCGCGAGCGCGAGCGCGGTCATCGGCTTGCTGTAGAAATATCCCTGACCGATCTCGCAGCCGAATTTGCGCAAGAGACGCACCTGTTCCGCCGTCTCCACACCTTCCGCCACCACGTCCAGATCCAGAGCGTCCGCGAGCGAAACGAAGGCCCGGACCACGGCGGCCTTGCGGGGATCGCGGTCGATGCTCATGGTGAACGAGCGGTCGATCTTCACAACATTGATCGGAAAACGATCGATGTAGGCCAACGCCGAATGGCCGGTGCCGAAGTCGTCGACGGCGATGGAGACACCCATGCGCGAGATCGCCGAAAGCGTCTCCTGAACGCTCTCGCTGTCCTGGAGCATCATTCCTTCGGTGATCTCGATCTCGAGCCAGGCGGGCGGGCAACCGCTCGCCTCGAGCGCCGGCGCGATGTGCTCGGTCAATGCGCCGGTCGTGATCTGCCTCGGCGAAATGTTGACCGCCATGGTGATGGGCTGGGCGCGGTACTTGTTCTGCCGCACGATGGCCGCGCAGGCCCTCTCGAGCACCCAGCGACCGATCTCTACGATTTGTCCGGACTCCTCGGCGACGCTGATGAACCGGTCCGGCGATAGTGGACCGAGCGTCGGATGCTTCCAACGCAGCAGCGCTTCAACGCCCACGAGATGGCCGTCGCCGAGCCGGCATTTTGGCTGAAACACCAGGCTGAATTCCCGGCGATCGAGCGCCTGGCGAAGCGCCTGACCGAGGGCGACCTTCTCCATGGTTTGTTGCGAGAGCTCGGGCCGGTAGAACTGGGCCTTGTTGCGTCCGTTCCGCTTCGCCTCGTAGAGCGCCTCGTCCGCCGATCCCATCAGCTCGTCGATATCCCATTCGCCACTCACGACGGTAGTGATGCCGATGCTGCAGGACACGAACAATTCCGACCCACTCAGCCGGAATACGGGAGCCATCGCGCGCTGGATGCGTTCGGCGATCTCTTGCAGTTCGGCATCGTCCCGGATGTTTGCGACCAGAATGACGAATTCGTCGCCGCCGAGACGTGCCAGGGTGTCCGTCTCGCGGATGCAGGCGCTCAGGCGGCTTGCAACCTCCTTGAGCAGCTCGTCGCCACGGCTGTGGCCGAGCGTGTCATTCACGTCCTTGAAGTGGTCGATGTCCAGCAGCATCAGGCCGACACCGCCACGCGTGTTCGGCCCAACACTCAACTCGTCCCGGACGCGATCGTAGAGCAAGGCGCGATTGGCAAGCCCGGTCAGGGAATCGGAATAGGCGAGCCGCTGGATGCGTTCACGTTGGTTGACGGAGGCCGTGATGTCCCTGGAGACCGCGAGCACGGTTTGCACCTGTCCCGACTCGCCGACCTCCGGAACGAAACGCGCGTTCACCGTGCCGATCCCATCGACCTTTCTGACCTTGAACTCGGCCTCGCGCTGCTCGCCGCGGTCGAACACCTCTTGCAGCAGCGCCTTGAATCTCACGACGTCGATAACCGGCGAACCGTGGTCCGGCGTGCACCCTACGCCATAATTGTAGGCGGGACCGGTGATCGCCTGTGCCGCAGGATTGATATAGAGCCGTCGCAATCCGGAGTCGAACCGGACGATCGCATCCGGCGAGTTCTTGGCAAGCGCCCGAAACTCCTGCTCCCGCTGCGCGAGCTGTTCCTCCATGCTGCGCCGTTCCGTAATATCGCGCCCGATCGCCAGAACGCCCTGGACTGCCCCGTTGCGGTCCCACTCCGCGACGATCGAGATATGGTGCATCCGCAGTACTGCACTCTCGACCGGAACCTGCATTTCAAGCACCTGCGATTCACCGGTGGTGGACACCGTGTCGATAGCTTCGATGAAGCGAGCGAGGCCCTCTCCGGCAGAGGGCCAGATCTCGTTCAAGGTTTTTCCGTAGACGGCTTCGGGGCGAAGCTCGATCATTCGTGCATAGTGGGAATTGATGTAGGTCAGCGTCCGTTGCGGTCGAAGCGGATCACATTATCCGGGGAGTTCTCCGCAAGCGTCCGAAGCTCGGTCTCCCGTTCGTGCAATTCCTCGATCGTTTTCCGAAGATCGGTAATGTTGTGGCCGGCGCCGGCAACCCCGATCACCTCGGCTTCCGAGAGGATGGGAGACAGCGAGACGGACACGATGTGCTCGCTTCCCTGCAGGATGAGCCGCCTTTCATATTGGTGCGGCAGCCCGGTTTCCATCACACGACGATTGGATTCCCAGAGATCCTCGGCCACGTGAGCGGGCCAGACATCGTGAAATCGCTTTCCGATCAATTCGTCCGGATTTGTGCGGCCGATATTCGCTAGATAGGCCGAGTTGACGGCCATGAAGCGGCCATCCACGCCTACCAGCCAGGCCGGCATCGGAATGCTGGCCAGCAGCGCGCGATAGTATCTTTCCTGTATCGTAAGGCGTTCCTGAAGGGATAACCGCTCGGTCACATCGGTCCAGAACGCCAGCGTGCACTCTCGATCATGCCAGTTGAGCGGCTTGCAGACGACTTCGGTCGGCAGGATCGCGCCGCTCTTGTGGCGATGAAGCGCAATGGTTGCGCTCGGGCTGCGTGCGAGGCGCTCCGTCGTATCGCCAGCATGGGCCGCCGGCCCGTCACTGCAGATCAGATCGGCAAGACACAACCGCGCGAACTCTTCGCGCGAATAGCCGAGATCGGCGCTCGCCCGATCGCTGAAGTCCAGGAAGCGCTGGCTTGCGCAATCGATGATCACGATGCCACATGGAACGTGCTTGAGCAGCATCTGGTCGAGCGTCAACTCGCCCGCCAGCGGCGGGGAAGGTGCCGTCGGCAGGTGCCACATCCCCGCATCCTCCGGCATGGTCGATGCCGATCCAGGGCGCGCGGTTTGCCCCGCAGCCAGCTCGACCAATTCCGCCGTCTTCATGATCCCCACTGCCGCCATTCTGCCCACATCGGCCTAACGCTATCGAAGCCCCGTGAATGCAACGTTACCTCGGTTCCGTCGTATTTGAGTCCCGGATGGAGGGTTCGGAAAATGGACCGCTACGCCGGCAAATATGCCTCCTTGACGCGTCCGTCGGTTGAATTCGGCAGCCCGGGGTCTTATCGGTAAGCGCCATGAACACCCAGATCATGACCGCCGAGAGGCCCCTGATGGCCCAGGCGCGGCCGCGCAAGGCGGCCCCATTCCTCCCCATGAGCCGCGCCGAGATGACGGCGCTCGGCTGGGATGCCTGCGACATCGTGCTGGTGACGGGTGACGCCTATGTCGACCACCCGAGCTTTGGCATGGCGATCATCGGCCGGTTGCTGGAGGCGCAGGGCTTCCGGGTCGGCATCATCGCGCAGCCGGACTGGCATTCGGCCGAGCCGTTCAAGGCGCTGGGCAAGCCGAAGGTCTTCTTCGGCATCACCGGCGGCAACATGGATTCGATGGTTAACCGTTACACGGCGGATCGGCGCTTGCGCCACGACGATGCCTATACGCCCGGCGGCGAGGGCGGAAGGCGGCCGGACCGCTGCACGATCGTCTACGCTCAGCGTTGCCGTGAGGCTTTCAAGGACGTTCCGATCGTGCTCGGCGGCATCGAGGCCTCGCTGCGCCGGATCGCGCATTACGACTACTGGTCCGACAAGGTGCGCCGCTCGGTGCTGGCCGACGCCAAGGCGGATCTCCTGCTCTACGGCAATGCGGAACGTGCTGTCGTCGAGGTGGCCCACCGGCTCGCCGAGGGCACGGCGCCCCGCGATCTCGATTCCATCCGGGGCACAGCGCTGTTCCGCCGCGCGCCCGAGGACTACACCGAGCTGCACGCGGACGATCTCGATTCCGCCGATGAGGGCGCGGCTCGCCATCCCGGTAACACCGTGATCCGGCTGCCTGCCTGCGAGCAGGTCGAGCAGGACCGCGAGGCTTATGCGCGCGCTTCACGCGTGCTGCACCGGGAGAGCAATCCCGGCAATGCGCGGCCACTCGTCCAGCGTCACGGCGATCGCGACCTCTGGCTGAACCCGCCGCCGATCCCGCTGACCACCGAGGAGATGGACGCGGTCTACGATCTGCCCTACGCCCGCGCGCCGCATCCGGCTTACGGCGATGCCAGGATTCCGGCCTGGGAGATGATCAAGTTCTCGGTGACGATCATGCGCGGCTGCTTCGGCGGCTGCACCTTCTGTTCGATTACCGAGCACGAGGGCCGCATCATCCAGAACCGCTCGGAAGGCTCGATCCTGCGCGAGATCGAGCGCATCCGCGACAAGACGCCGGGTTTCACCGGCGTGATCTCCGACATCGGCGGTCCGACCGCCAACATGTACCGGATGGCGTGCAAGGATCCGAAGGTCGAAGCGGCGTGCCGGCGGCCGTCCTGCGTCTTCCCCGAGATCTGCCCGAACCTCAACACCTCGCACGACGACTTGATCCGGCTCTATCGCAAGGTGCGCGAGACCAAGGGCATCAAGAAGGTGATGGTCGCTTCCGGCGTGCGGTACGACCTCGCGGTGGAGAGCCCGGAATATGTCAAGGAGCTCGTCACCCATCACGTCGGCGGCTATTTGAAGATCGCGCCCGAGCATACCGAGCGCGGCCCGCTCGACAAGATGATGAAGCCGGGCATCGGCGCCTATAACCGCTTCAAGCGGATGTTCGATGCCGCAGCAGAACAGGCCGGCAAGAAATATTACCTGATCCCCTATTTCATCGCGGCGCATCCGGGCACGACCGACGAGGACATGATGAACCTCGCGCTCTGGCTCAAGAAGAACCGCTATCGCGCCGACCAGGTGCAGACCTTCCTGCCCTCGCCGATGGCGACCGCCACGGCGATGTACCACACCGGCGTCAATCCGCTGCGCGGCGTGCGTCGCGGCGGCAGCGACAAGGTCGAGGCGATCAAGGGGCTTCGGCAGCGCCGGCTGCACAAGGCGTTCCTGCGCTATCACGACCCCGACAACTGGCCGGTGCTGCGCGAGGCGCTGAAGGAGATGGGCCGTGCCGATCTGATCGGCTCCCGCCCCGACCAGCTCGTGCCCGCCCACCAGCCGCCCGGCACTGGCAAGGCCGCCGGAACGCGACGTCCCGTGCGCCCGGGTGGCCGGACGCAGCGCTTCACGACGAAGGGTGTGCGTGTGATGAAGTGAACGACCGCGCCCGTTGCGGGTTGGGGGTGATCTGCGCCGTGAAGTGCGCACGCCTCACTTGGCATCGATCGCGGAATTGTCCAAACGAAGCAGAATTGTGGTAGTATCATCGGGTCGCTGTCGAAAGCACGACCTGAAATTTCACTGGTCTCGGGTGGTTCGCGCCATGCTCAGGCCCGCAGAAGACACACGTGAAGTCCAAGAGCTGAACCCAGCTGAATTCGGTGCGATTGCCCACCTCTATCGCGGCGAAATCTATCGCAGCACCATCTGGCGCACACGCCTCGACAACACGACCAACTGGTCGATCGTGACCTTGGGCATCGCCCTGTCGTCGACATTCTCGTCTAAAGAAGCATCAGCGCTGCCGCTCATCCTGATAGGCATGCTGCTCGCGGTCTTTCTCGGACTCGAGGCGCGCCGTTATCGCTATTTCAACGTCTGGCGCGCGCGGGCGCGCTTCCTCGAAACACACTGGTACGTTCCGATCCTGAGCGGCAAACGCGGAGAGGACGATGCGAGTTGGCGAACCATCCTCGCGGAAGACTACCTGCATCCGCGTCATCATATCAGCTTCGTTCGCGCCGCCGGACGTCGTATTCGCCGCACATACATCTGGATCATCGTGATCCAGACATCGGCCTATGTCGGCAAACTCGCGATCCATCCGCAAATGGCGACTCACCTGGATGAACTCATCGATCGCGCCGCAATCGGCCCGATCCCGGGCTGGGTGGTGATTTGCTGCGGCCTTCTCTACAATCTCTGCTGGGTTGTGCTTGCCGTCGCGACATATTGGCTTGATCGGCGTGCGCATGGCACACGACCCTCCGCAGGAGGAATGGGTTGACCGACGAGCCGGCGCGATCCCCGCGGTTCGCAGATAGGTCGGCAATACTGTCTAACTACGAGGTGGCTGGAATCGAATCGTGTCGCGATGCAGTGACGAATTGCGGCATTCGACCGCAACGCCTATCTTGAGCCCAGCCAATCACGCGGCCGCCTATCGTGCGGCAGGGCCCACGGTGGACGGCTTGCATACCCATCGGAGAGCACGCCATGTCCATTGCTCCGACACTGCACCGATATCTCACCGCCGAGAAAATCCACTATGCCGAGATCCCGCACGATCTCACCATGTCATCGACGCGCACGGCGCAGGCCTGTCACGTGTCGGGCGATCGTCTCGCCAAGGCCGTCGTGTTGCGGCATGACGGCGGCTATATGCTCGCGGTCGTGCCGGCATCGCACCATCTCAACCTGCCGGACCTGAAGCAGAGGCTCGGGGAGGATCTCGCGATGGCCAACGAAACCGAGATCAATCGGATCTTCGCCGACTGCGCGCACGGAGCAGTGCCGGCCGTCGGCAGGTGCTACGGGCTCGATCTCATCGTCGATGACACCATCCAGGCCCAGCCCGAGGTCTATATCGAAGCCGGCGATCACGAGACGCTGCTCCAGCTGACGCATGCGCAGTTCGCGCGCCTGACGGCCAATGCGCCGCATGGACGCTTCAGCGTGCACGACTGACGCGGCGCGACGCGAGATGATCCACCGATGCGCCCTCGTCGCATCGCGCGTGCGGTCGCGCCCGGTTTGTTGTATAGTCACGCGACGGGGCTGCGTTCGCAACGGAGGTCCTCATGAAAGTCAGGGACGTGATGCACAAGGGCGTCGATTGGGTCAGCCCCGACACCCCGATCACCGAGATCGCGAAGTTGATGCAAGGGCACGACATCGGTTGCATTCCGATCGGTGAAGACGACCATCTGATCGGGATGGTGACCGATCGCGACATCGTCTGCAAAGGCCTTGCAATCAAGGACTTCAACGCCGCGCGCATGACAGCGCGGGACGTGATGACCGAAGGCATCCATTGCTGCCGGGAAGACGACGATCTGGCGAAGGCCGTGCATCACATGGAGACGCTGAAGATCCGCAGGCTGCCCGTGATCAACAGGAGCAAGCGGATGGTCGGCATGATCAGCCTGGGTGATGTCGGCCAATCCGCCACCACCGATCTGTTGACCCAATGCGTCAAGGGCGTGTCGGCCCATCACCATTGAGGCAACGCCGGCTCGGCCGGAGGGACGTCGATGGCTCCGTGCCCAAACGGCGCGGGCAAGGGAGGACATGATGGCGTGGCGCGACGACAAGGCCCGGGCGACCCTGATCCACGATGCGGCAGGAAGCATTCAGCCGGGCAAGAGCCCTCGGGCCTTTGCCGAGCTTCTGTTCGGCTACACCAATCTCGAGGACCTCGCCAATTACGATGCCTCCTCGCTGGCCCTGCTCGCGGAGCAAGCCTGGGAGCATGTGCAGCGACGCACGGCTGGCAGTGCCGATATCCGCGTCGTCAATCCGGCGATGCCGGACGGGCGCGAGATTTCCGTACTCGAAATTCTCAACGACAACATGCCCTTCCTGTTCGACTCCACCATGGCGGAGCTCACCGAGCAGGGCATCGAGGTCACCCTCGTCGCTCACCCGATCATCGCGGTGGAGCGCGATGACCAGGGCAAGCTCCTGCGTTTCTACGGTGAAGCATTGCCGGAAGGGGCAAGGGGCGCGCGCGAGAGCCTGATTCATCTCCACATCACCCGCCTGGATGCCGAGGCCGACCAGCAGAAGCTGATCGTCGGCCTCACCCGGACGTTGAACGACGTGCGCGCCTGCGTCACCGACTGGCGAGCCATGCGGGACCGCGTCGAGCAAGCGATCAAGACGTTCACGTCCAACCCGCCGCCGCTCCCAATCGACGAGGTCGCCGAGGCCAACCAATTCCTGCAATGGCTGTGTGCCGACAATTTCACGTTTCTGGGCGTGCGCGAATATCGCTTCTCGCCCGACAGCGATGCGTCGGATGACATCACGACTGGCGAAGGCCTCGGCATCCTGAGCGACCCCGATGCGAAGGTCCTGCGCCGCGGCAACGAAATGGTGGTGATGACGTCGGAGATTCGCGAGTTCATGCGCGAGCCTACCCTGCTCATCGTCATCAAGGCCAATGTCAGCAGCCGCGTCCATCGCCGCATCCGGATGGACTATGTCGGGATCAAGCTCTACACGCCCGACGGCCGGCTCGAGGGCGAGTTGCGCGTCGTCGGCCTGTTCACCTCGGGCGCCTATACGCGCTCCGTCCGACAGATCCCTTATGTTCGCCACAAGGTGTCGCGGGTGCTCCAACGCGCCGGCTTCGATCCGAGCGGCCATTCGGGCAAGGCGTTCATGCACATTCTCGAAGAGTATCCGCGTGACGAGCTGTTCCAGATCGACGTCGACACGCTCTACGATTTCGTCATGGAGATCCTGATCCTCTATGAGCGCCCCCGCGTCCGGGCGCTGGCTCGGGTCGACAAGTTCGATAGATTCGTCTCGATCCTGGTCTTCATTCCGCGCGACAAATACGACACCGACGTGCGCACGCGCGTCGCCAATTTCCTGGCGCAGGCCTACCGGGGGACCCTGTCGGCCTCCTACGTGTCCTTCCCCGAAGGCGCATTGGCGCGGGTCCACTACATCATCGGGCGCTATGAAGCGAAGACTCCCGCCGTCGAGCGCGCTACGCTGGAAGCCGGCATCAGCGCCATTGCCGCAACCTGGGCTGACAAGCTGAAGGCCGCGCTGACTGCGTCAACCGATGGCATGCGGGCGCGCATGCTCGCCAATCGCTATGCGCAGGCCTTTAGCGGCGGCTATGCCGAGGTATTCACGGCGGAACAATCGGTCGCCGACATCGCGACCATCGAAAGGCTGACGGCAGCCCGCCCGGTAACGATTTCGGTTCACCGCTTCGAGGGCAAGGACGATCCCAGGCGCTTCGGCCTGAAGGTGTTTTCGGACGCCGCGCCGCTGTCGCTGTCCTATCGGGTGCCGGTGATCGAAAATCACGGCCTGCGCGTGGTCAACGAGCGCACCTATCAGATCGTGCCCGGTAACAGGCCCGAACCGGTCTGGCTACACGACATGACGATCGAAACCAGCGACGGCAAGCCGATCGAGATCAGTCCGGAATTGAGCCATCGCCTGGAAGCATCGATCATGGCCGTTGTCAGCGATCGCGCTGAATCCGACGGATACAACGCCCTGATCGTGCGCACAGCCCTGGGCTGGCGGGAAGTCTCGAGTATCCGGGCACTGTCTCGCTATTTGCACCAGATTCGCGCTCCGTTCAGCCAGGACTATATGTGGGAGACCTTGCGCAAGAACGCCGCGATCACCGCCAACCTCGTCGCGCTGTTCCAGGCCCGCCTCGATCCGCGCCTCACCCTGACGGAGGCCGAGCGTGCGGCGCGCGAGACGACCCTGCTCGCAGAGATCGAGGAGCAGCTCAAATCCGTCGCCTCGCTCGATGAAGACCGCATCCTGCGTCGGTTCACCAATCTGGTGCAGTCGATCATCCGCACCAATTTGTGGCAGGTCGGCCAGGACGGACATCCGCGTCCGGTGATCTCATTCAAGTTCGACGCGCGCGGGATCGAGGACCTGCCGGCGCCGCGACCGCTGTACGAGATTTTCGTGCATTCACCCCGTGTCGAAGGCATTCACTTGCGCTTCGGCAAGGTTGCGCGGGGGGGACTGCGCTGGTCCGACCGGCCGCAGGATTTCCGCACCGAGATCCTGGGCCTTGTAAAGGCGCAGCAGGTCAAGAACGCCGTGATCGTGCCGGTCGGGGCCAAAGGCGGCTTCGTGCCCAAGCGCCTGCCCTCCCCCTCCAACCGCGACCACTTTATGGCCGAAGGCACGGAAGCCTATCGCATCTTCGTTCGCTCTCTGCTCGAACTGACGGACAACCTCGACGGCGACGACATCGTGCCGCCCGACTCGACCGTGCGGCATAACGGCGACGATCCCTATCTGGTCGTCGCCGCCGACAAGGGCACCGCCACCTTCTCCGATATCGCCAACGCGATCTCGGCCGAGAAGAATCATTGGCTCGGCGACGCCTTCGCCTCCGGTGGCAGCCAGGGCTACGACCACAAGAAGATGGGGATCACGGCGCGCGGCGCCTGGGAGGCGGTCAAGCGCCACTTCCGCGAGCTCGGCACCGACATTCAGACCATGCCATTCACCGTCGCCGGCGTCGGCGACATGTCCGGCGACGTCTTCGGCAACGGCATGCTGCTCTCGCCGGCGACGAAGCTCGTGGCGGCTTTCGATCACCGCGACATCTTCATCGATCCTTCGCCCGATCCGGCGACCAGCTTCGCCGAGCGCCAGCGCCTGTTCGACCTGCCGCGATCGAGCTGGCAGGACTACAACAAGTCGCTGATCTCGCAAGGCGGCGGTGTGTTCCCGCGCTCACTGAAGGCGATCCCGCTCGCACCGGAAGTGCGCGCCCTGCTCGATCTCGACAAGCCGCAGGCGACGCCTTTCGAAGTGATGACGGCAATCCTGAAAGCGCGCACGGACCTCCTTTGGTTTGGCGGCATCGGCACTTATATCCGCTCGTCCTCGGAAAGCGACGATCAGGCCGGCGACCGCGCCAATGATCCGATCCGCATCACCGGCACTGAGGTCCGCGCCCGGGTGATCGGCGAAGGCGCCAACCTCGGCGTCACCCAGCGCGGCCGCATCGAAGCGGCGCAGAAGGGCATCAAGCTCAACACCGACGCCATCGACAATTCGGCCGGCGTGAACACCTCCGACGTCGAGGTCAATATCAAGATTGCGCTGGCGCGCCCCGAGCGCGAGGGGCGCCTCAGCCCCGCCGACCGCAACAGCCTGCTTGCAGCGATGACCGACGAGGTCGGCGAACTGGTGCTGCGCAACAACTATCTGCAGACGCTGGCGCTCTCACTCGCAGAACGCAAGGGCGTGGCCGAGACCGGCTTCCTCACACGCCTGATGCAATCGCTCGAGCAGCGCGGTCTGCTCAGCCGCGCCGTGGAGTTCTTGCCGGACGATGCGGCGATCACCGAACGGGTGAGGCGCGGGCAGTCCCTGACACGGCCCGAACTTGCCGTGTTGCTCGCCTACGCCAAGCTGACGCTTTACGATGACCTGCTCGTGACCAGCGTGCCTGATGATCCCTATCTTGCCCGCGAACTGTCCCAGTATTTTCCGAGCGAGGTCCAGGACAAATTCCCGACAGCGGTCGAATTCCACCGCCTGCGACGGGAGATCATCGCGACCAGCCTCGCCAATGCCGTCATCAACCGCGGCGGCCCGGCATGCATGGTGCGCCTGATCGACGAGACCGATGCCGATATCCCTACCATCGTCATGGCCTATGTGGCGGTGGATGAATCCTACGGGCTCCAATGGCTCAATGACGCGATCGACAAGCTCGACGCCTGCATCGACGGGCAGTTGCAGCTGTCGCTCTACGCGACGATCCAGGACCTTCTGTTGTCCCGCATGGTCTGGTACGTGCGCAATGTCGATTTCAGGGATGGCCTGGAGGCGGTGATCGCACGTTTCGGGCCGGGCATCCGCGAGACCACGGCCTCCCTCGACAACTCGCTGCCGCCGGACTTGCAGGCCGTGCGCAGCAAGCGTCGGCAGGACCTCACTGAGGCCGGTGTCCCGGCCAGCCTTGCCAGCGAGCTCGCCGACCTCGACGCCCTGGTCGCGGCACCCGATATCGTGACGGTCGCCGAACGCACCAGCCGCGCCATCGGGGATGCCGCCGCGACCTTCTTCGCTGCGGAAGCCAATTTCCGTCTCGATCGCATCATCGCCGCCGCCCGCAGCGTCCCGGCCAACGATTATTTCGAACGCCTCGCCATCGACCGCGCCGTCGACCAGATCGCAGCGGCCGAAAGGCGACTGGCTGCGGATATGCTGGCGACCGGCCAGTCCGGCAAGCAAGCCGTCGAGATCTGGCTCACGGCTCACCCCGAAGCGACGCGCACCCGCCGCTCGGTCGAGGAGATCGCCGCCAGCGGCCTGACGCTCGCCAAGCTGACGGTGGCTGCGAACCTGCTGGGAGATCTGGTCAAGGGCTGACGCGCGCCCGCAAACGGAGGGACCCCATGATCCATGCGACTTGCCATACCGCCGACAACGTCGTCTGTCTCGAGTTCGATGCCACGCCCTGGTTCAGCGAGGCCGACGCTCCGAGCATCATCGATCTCGCCCGGCGCGAATGGACGAGTGCCGCAATTGCCGAGTCACTCGAACGCCGACGAGGATACGAAGGCTTGCATGACCTCATGGAATATGCGGCCAAGCGACTTCAAGAGGAGTCCCTGGAGGACCCGACCTGGGAAACCTTCGAGTGTGTCGTCGACGGACCGGACGCCATGGCATGGCTCGAGAAGAACCGGCCTGAAATTGTGGCACGAATTCCGCGTCGACGTCAGCGATAAGGTTTATCGGCTCTGATCGAAGCGGAACCGGGCTCGCCCTTTTCTCGCCGCCATCATCATTCACGGAGCTAGCGGAGCGGGGCAAACGGTGGGCAGTGTTCCCGAAGGTTCCGTGTGATCGTCCGACATCTTCTGCAACATGAAACTCACGTGTCGCGCCGCGCGCTCCTGCGAGGGTTCGCGTCCTTTGGCATCCTCGCACTCGGCGGATGCACGGGCTTGGGCGCGACGGGCGCTCGCTATGACGCGTCGTCGCTTTCCGTTGACCCCACTCTGCTCGTCACCACCACGCGCAAGCCCGTGAACGGCGGTCGCACGAAACCCTGGTTCGGGCCGGAGCGCGCGACCACAATGACGGTCGCACGGGCAAAGCTGGTGGCGCCGGACGAGAGCCGTCTTTCTCTCGCCGCGGTCGGACTTGGCGATTGGCGCCTTGACCGGGTCGAACCGGTGTCGGCCGACGCTGGCGATCTCCTTGCGCAGGCCGGCGGGGGAGGAGACGTGCTGATCTACGTGCACGGCTTCAAGCAGACATTCGAGACGGCGGCGCTCGATGCCGCCCATCTCTCCGATGGGATCAAGTTCCGCGGCCGGACCATGGTGTTCTCCTGGCCCTCCAAGGCAGGACTGTTCGACTATGCCTATGACCGCGACAGCGCGATGTGGTCGCGCGACGATTTTGAGCGCGTGCTCTCGTCCATCGTGTCGGCCCCAACCGGCGGCCGCGTGCACATCGTTGCGCACAGCATGGGGACCATGCTGACGCTCGAAAGCCTGCGTCAGCTCTATGCGCGATACGGCGATACGGTGACCAGCAAGATCGGCGCGATCGTGTTTGCCGCACCCGATATCGACATGGACGTGTTCTCGTCGGCGATCCAGCGCATGGGTCCGCTTGCCGGCAAGATCACCGTGATTGCCGCAACGAACGATCGCGCACTGGCGCTGTCGGGGCAAATCGCCGGCGGAATGACACGGGTCGGCGCCGCCGAGAAGGCCGCCATCGAGCGGCTTGGCGTGCGCGTGATCGACGCCTCGGACGCGGGCTGGGGTATCATCAACCACGATCTGTTTCTGTCGAACGCCGACGTGCAGCGGGTAATCCGTCGCTCGATCGACGGTACGGCCGCCTGAGAGCGCGCCTGCCGCTCCGCCTTTGGGCGAAAACACCTTGCAAGATGAACCACAGCGCAGCGTCGCACTCGGCTGCGCCGCTTGTGTCGCGGCCGGCTCGTCGCTCGACCGTCATCCCGTCCGCGCGATCCCATGCTATCATGCTGCGCGGAAATCCATCGGGAGCCTCGGTTGCAGCGCCAGCAGTTCAAAATCGTCATCCAGACGGGCGAGCCGGTCTGGACGCCGGCGCGCGAGGCGCTGTGGCGACGCATTGGGCAGCATGATTTCGAGCCCGACACGCCGCTGAACTTCACCCGGCGCCTCGCGCGCGACCACGGCTGGAGCGTGCAGGAAGCTCGCGCGGCCGTCGAGGCCTATCGCCGCTTCTGCTTTCTCGCCGTCGTCTCGCCGACGCCGGTCACGCCGAGCGAGATCGTCGACGAGGTCTGGCACCAGCATCTCGTCTATTCGCGCGACTATTGGACGATCTGGTGCGCCGAGAGGTTACAGGCCCCGCTGCACCATGATCCCACTCCCGGCGGGCCCGAGGCTCAGGTGACCTATCGCCGGCAATATGCCGAGACGCTCGCGCTGCATGAGCGCGTGTTCGGGCCGCCGAGCGCGGGGCTGTGGCCGGCGACACATCTGCGCTTCGGGCGCCAACGCTATCATGTGACGGACCGCCGCCGCTGGCTTATCATCCCCAGACCGATCGCATGGATTCGCGATCGATTGATGAGGACGAACAGATGACGTGGAATCCGCTGGACTGGACGGCTGGTCCCTTCCTGACTCTCTATCTGACCAGCGCAGCCATCATCTTCCTGCTGGGTTACCATTTCAGGTCGACGATCGGTCCCGCCGCGAACGCGACGCGCCAATTGAACGCGCTGGAGCTGGCCTATCTCGCCGGCGGCGCACGGCGCC
This sequence comes from Bradyrhizobium sp. UFLA05-108, assembly GCF_059803455.1. Lineage (NCBI taxonomy): Bacteria > Pseudomonadati > Pseudomonadota > Alphaproteobacteria > Hyphomicrobiales > Nitrobacteraceae > Bradyrhizobium > Bradyrhizobium sp. UFLA05-108. The sequence continues at coordinate 76,859 of NZ_JBANAZ010000012.1, forward strand.
TCGGCGATGTGATCCTGCTCAGCCTAACGTCGGGGCACGGCGCCACCATCGCCCAGAACGGTCGCACGATCACCGTCACCGACCAGACGCCGCTGACGACGATCGTGCGCAGGCCGGCATCGCTCGATATCCAGCCGGACATGTCGCGCCAGCAGTTCCAGACGGCGGTCAGGCCGATCGTCCAGCAGATTCAGGGGCGCCTGCAACAGCTCGGCTACACCCCGACCGACGCGCAGATGACGTCCTTCCATATGACGGTCCTCCCTTTCGTCGTGCTTCTTCTGGGTCTCGGAGCCATCAAGGCCGCCGTCGGCGCAGAGCGGCACCACCCGGTGGGGATCCTGATTGTCCTGCTCGTCGCCACAGTGATCGGGGGCATCATGCTGGCGAAGCGCCCCATACGGACGCGAGCCGGCCAAGAGGCCCTCGCAAGCTATCAGACCTCCAACGCGCGAGCCTCGCGCGCGCCGCGCGATCACGAGCTGCTGCTCGCCGTGGCGCTCTCGGGTGCCGTCGTCCTGTCGGGGACGCCCTACGCCCCCGTCTATGCCGCCTCGCAGACGATGAGCAGCAGTGGTGGCGATGGTGGCGGCGGCTGCGGTGGGGGCGGCGGAGGTGGCGGTGGATGCGGCGGCTGCAGTTGAGGGGGCGGCCGGAAAGCAAAACATCGAAAACAACCCCATGCAAAGTAGCCGGCGATTTGCCGCCGTGAGGCTTATGCACTCGGCTAAGTCATTTGAACATCAAACGAATCACGCGATTTCGGATAGAGCCTCAAGGAACGAAGTACCTTACGACCTCCTCCTGATGCACCCAACGCAACGGGCAGGTCATCGATCACGTCGCGCCACCTCCCGTTGGCGCTGGCGATCTCCGCGCGCTGAAGGCCCGCCATAACCGAAAGAAGATGGAACCCGGGAACACGTGATGCGTTACGACGACGCGGATGAGAAGGCCGCGTTGGAAGGTGACGAGATCCAGGCATCGCTGCCGGGATTCTCGCGATAGCTGCGCCACCTTCCGCATCATCGACCGGCATGGGCGCACCTCGGTGAAGGAGGGCTGCATGTCAAATGGCGTCGGTTCGAGATCTAGCATCCGGGAATCAGCCACCGGCCGGCAGGACGAAAAACGTACCGGATGGAGCTGGTGGTACCTGCTCCTCCTCATTCAATTCGTCGCCGTTCTCTGGCCGCCGTTCTACAACATGGCCGAGCCTGAGCTCATCGGCATCCCATTCTTCTACTGGTACCAGCTTCTCTGGGTCATCGTTGGAGCCATCCTGACCGCGATCGTCTATTTCGCGACGGAGGAATAGTCCGGTCGCGGGTGCAATCACGCGAGGGGAAACAATAACGCGGGAGGGCCAATCGGGAGGAATGCCGTGCAGGACGTCAACTGGACTGCCTTGATCATCTTCCTGGTGCTGTTTGCCCTGATCACGTGGCTCGGCTTCGCCGCGGCGCATTGGCGCAAGGGCGATCTCGATCAGTTGCACGAATGGGGGCTTGGCGGACGTCGCTTCGGCACGATCGTCACCTGGTTCCTGATCGGCGGCGACCTCTACACGGCCTACACCTTCATCGCCGTTCCGGCGCTGGCTTTCGGGGCCGGTGCGGTCGCCTTCTTTGCCGTCCCGTATACGATCATCGCGTATCCCATCCTCTTCCTGGTTTTTCCGCGGCTTTGGTACGTCTGCCACCGGCACAACTACATCACGGCCGCCGACTTCGTCCGCGGGCGCTTCGGCAATCGCTGGCTTGCACTGGCGATGGCGGTCACCGGCATCGTCGCGACATTGCCCTATATTGCGCTCCAGCTTGTCGGGCTTCAGGTCGTGATCGGAGGAATGGGCGTTTCCGGCGAGGGCTATAGTGGCGACCTGCCGTTGCTGTTCGCGTTCATCATCCTCGCCGCCTTCACCTATTCGAGCGGACTGCGGGCCCCCGCGTCAATCGCCATCGTCAAGGACATCCTGATCTACATCACGGCGTTCGCCACCATCGTCCTCGTTCCCATACAGCTAGGCGGCTTTGAGAAGATCTTCGCAGCCGTACCGGATTCGAAACTGCTGCTGGCTACGCCCGGCGCCAACACGACCGGCGCGTACGGCGCCTACGCGACGCTGGCGCTCGGATCGGCACTGGCGCTCTTCCTTTACCCTCATTCGATCACGGGCATCCTGAGCGCCAGCAGCGGACACGCCGTCAGGCGCAACGCGGCACTTTTGCCGGCCTATTCATTCATGCTTGGCCTGCTAGCGCTGGTCGGCTTCTTCGCCATTGCCGCAGGGGTCGGCAATCTTCCCGAATACGCGACCGGCTTCAAACAGTTCGGCAACAACTTTGCGGTGCCGGCCCTGTTCCTGCACAGCTTCCCGTCATGGTTCGTCGGCATCGCCTTTGCAGCCATCGGCATCGGAGCGCTCGTACCGGCCGCGATCATGTCGATCGCTGCCGCCAATCTCTACACGCGCAACATTCACCGCGAATTCATCAATGACGCGCCCACCGACAAGCAGGAAGCGCAGATGGCAAAGTTGGTGTCGCTCATCGTCAAGTTCGGCGCGCTGGCCTTCATCGTGTTCGTGCCGTCGAAATTTGCGATCTATCTGCAGCTCCTCGGTGGAATCTGGATCATCCAGACGCTGCCTGCCGTGATGCTCGGCGTCTACACGCGATGGTTCAACGATTGGGCACTCTTCGTCGGATGGGCCGCGGGAATTGTTGCCGGGACCGCGATGTTCGTCGCCGCGAACCTTACCCCGACCTATGCTCTTGCGGTAGGCGACTTCAGCTTTCCCGGCTATTCGGCGCTGTACGCCGTGGTTCTCAACCTCGTTCTGACACTCGTCCTCACGCCGCTGTTCAATCTCGTCAGCCGCACCTCGACCGATGAGACTCTCGCGACCGAGTATAGGGCGCCGTTGCGAACCTGAGAAAGATCGCAAGACGGAAAAGTGCACTGCGCACACCGATGCCGGATCACGTCACACGCTATGCCCGGCCCTTGATCTCATAGTGACCCGGCACGCATTTGTAGCGTTCGATCCGCCAGTTCGAATGATACAGCGGATGTTCACCCATCCACTTCGCAAGCGGCGCCTGCGCCCCCTTCATGCAGTCCTGAAACGTGATGTCGGGCGTCATGCTGCTGTCGGTCACGATCTCCTCGACGCAACTGCCCGCGGCGGCGCCGCCGAGGTGACAGAGAATTGCAACGACGGTCACGAACATTGCATCGCATCCCTTCCGGTTCGCCGGGCCGGCTGCGTGCACGATTGCAGCGTCCTCGCCCTTCAGCGGGGCCGATCTTACCGAGGGCTATCGACGCGTCATCCTACTTAGGTCCTGATCGTACTTTGGTCCTGATGCGGCTCCCTAGCCGCCCCGGACTACATATCGTTGTGCTCGATCAATTCAGGCTGGTTCCGCCGGGACAGAGAATCGGCTCTATTTGCATTGGAGACGAGTATGGCTCGAAATGGCTTGGTGCCGATGGCCGGCGTACGTGCGGCTCATCGGAGTGCGGCTCACAGAATCGTCTATCTGATCGTCGACAACGTCGTGGGATGGCCCGGCCGCGCACGCCTGAAGCTCGAGGTCGAACGATCCGATCTCGAAACCATGATCGCCAGCCTTGTCGACGGTCACTTCAATGATCCGGTCCGCATCATTGCCTTCGACCCGAACGCCCACTTGTCGAAGGACATCTCGAGAGAGCTCGCGGAGGAAATCCAGACACGTTGCGACATCGATGCCGTGCCGGTGCCGGAGCACATCCAGCGCTTCGTCAGATGCCACATGACCGCTCCCGCAGCGATCGCTCATTGATCTCGGCGCAGGGATGTCACGAATCGTCTTATCCGGCGAACAGCGTCCAGATCGCCAAGAACTGCAGTCAGCAGCTTAGCGAGGTCTTTGCGAACCAATTCCTGGCGCAATTAGTTCTTGGCGTTCCGCGTCTTGCTCGCTCCTCTGAGCGGGACCGCCGGTGATGGAGCCGGATTGTCCCAGCCCGCCATCTGCAGACAGGTGAGCAGATCGACATAACTTTGTATTCCCCCTTGCGAAGCCTCGCCTTCGCAAGTGTCACGCATCGGAGCAGGAACGGTCAGCCAGGTCTTACTCAGCTGTTGCTGTGCGAGTGTCTCGTCACGCATGCATTCGCCGGCGTCCTGCGCCAGGGCGAGCCCCGACGCCTTGTCGTCGGCAGAAACGTCCCTGCAAAGAGCTTCCACGTTCAGGATGGGCACGCGGTCTGAAATCAGGACCGCAGGGTGGCCAAGAAGCGATAATGCCAGCAGCGCTGCTTTCATCGGATCCTCCCCTTTTGAATTGGATTGGACGGGGCAGCTCGCGGAAACTTAGACCTGATTTATTTCCGGCTGGCTTCGTCTGGCCGAGAAAGGGTTTCGCTCTTGGGGCGTGCGCAATCTTGCCCGTGCGCCCTCCTCGCGACGCTTACGGTAATGGCGCAGAACAGCGCTTGAAATTGCTAGCAGAAATGGCGCGCCACGGCCGATAAAGATGGGCACTACTGCTTCGCCGCGGCGCTATGATGCTGCGGCCGCCAAGACGATCCAGACAGCGGCGCCTCTCCGGCGGCGACAGCCTTCAAGAAATTGAATTTGGGCTCGTAGGGGTCACGCATCTAGCGATGCGTGGCACGGCTCCACACAACCTTCAAGCTGGGAACGATTCGGACGTCCGACCTTCAGCATTTGACCCGCATGCTTAATCCAAAATTGAGCATAACATCTCCATCCCAACCGAGCGCATTTTCAGAATCGTAATCCCCGTTAGGTCATTCTACCTGCGCGAGCGTGCCGGGAGAGCGATGCATGAGTGCGGTGCTGGACATCTATGACGAGCAGCGGCCCGGCGCCGAGCGCCAGTTGCGCCACCGGCTCGAATTGCCGGCCGAACGAATGACGGCCCGCGACCTGATCCGCTGCCGCATCGAGGCGGACCTGGCCATCCATAATGCCGTTGAACGCGCGCGCCTTGACGGGACGATCGCCGCCCAGGACGCCGACCGCGACGCGCGCAACAAATGGCTGGTCGCGCCCGGCGGGGTCGAGCGAGCGTTGAACGGCCCGCGCGCATATGGTCCGGGTGTCAAACGCCTGCGCCCGATCAAGAGCGAAACCTTGATCGCGGTCGCGCTCAAGGCGTTCGCGAGCAACGGCTTCTTCATGATCTTCGACGGCCGTCAGATCGTCGACCTCGACGAGGTTCTGACCGTCAAGGAGGACAGCGCCGTGACCTTCCTGCGGCTCGTGCCGCTGGTCGGCGGCTGAGGATTTCAACGCACGTTAGAGTTTGAAGGAGCATGATGCATGGCGCTGCTCGACTTGTTCACCACCACGAAGGTCCGTACCCTCGAGGATTGGTCGCCGGATGTCCCTCGCTCGCGCATCGACATGAACGCGCTGATCGCCGACATGCGGCGGTCGGGCGTCGCAGCGCTCGATGCCTTTCTGGCCGAGTGCCTCGACACCGATCGCAGTTCCCATGATATCGACTACTGTCGGCCGGCGCAGATCGTCGGCGAGCTACCCACGAGCGACCGGCTGCGGTTCGTCGCACGCGCGGCGCAGACCTCGGCGGTCATCACGTATATCAACGCGACATCGCCTGAAACGATTCAAGCGGCCAAAGCCAAGATCTGGGCGACCCTGCTCGATCGCGCCGTTTGGTCAATCGAGAACTCGAAGATCCAGCTCGACGATGAGGCAGTTGCCGCTTTGGCGCGCGCCGCACGCATCCACTTACCGGTGCCTGGGACGTGTCATCCCATGCACCTTGCCAAGTTCCTTGTTGGCTGCACGCCCGAGCCGATGAGCCACGCGCAGCGACGAGCACTCGCCGAGGCCGCCGACGCGATCGATGGCTTTGCGTGGGAGTCCCATCGTTATGGCATCGCCTTCAACGCCGTCGAGCCCTTGTATCAACGGCTCGGGCGCAATTTTTCCGAAAGCGCCCTTTTTCAGCGCGAGGAGCGGGCAAAGGATACGTCGCGCCTGGCCGTCGCCCATGTTTGCGAGGAGACAAGTCCAACGCTCAAGGCATTGATCGAGGCGCTCTGCGAGAGAGCCCCGCAAGAGGTGCAGAAGTCTCTCGCAGCGGAGATATTGGCTTTTTCCCCACCCGCGAAGGGGGAAGCACTTGCCATGATTGTCGAGGTAGATCGCCGCAAGGAGGCGCTGGTAGCAGGAAAAGTCGCGAAATTCCCTCCTTACAGCGAGTATTCGAGTATCACAGGCATTGGCAACATTTCCTGCAACTTATCGGGTCCAATTCCGGATCTGGTCGGTCAGCTTCTCAGGACCAAGGTCGTCGCCGGCGACGCGGCGGCTGCCGCGTTGCTCATCGCGATGCCAACCGCAAACGTGATGCAGGACCTTCGGGTCATCAACATTGCGATTGCGACGATGAAGGCGGAACCCGCGCCGCAAACCAGACAGGCCGCCGTCGCATGTCTTGCGTGGATCGCGAAGCACGACGGGGTTTGGGCGGCCGACAAGTCTTTTCGCGCCCAGGCTGCGCACCGCCTCAAGGCCGCGCTCGACAACACCGGCGCCGCAGCGGGCGCCAAGGCTACAGCCGAGGGGCCGTTGCCGCCGCGCCCCATACTGAACGGATGGGCCAACGCCGTTGCATTCGAAAAGGAGCTGACGACCTACTACGGCAATCTCAACGACTTGCGAAAATGTGCGCCGCAGGAGTTCGCCTTCATCGAGGACTATCTGAAGGGACCTGAGCAACCCACAACGCGATTTAAGGTCACGGAGGGGATGACACAGGAAGGGTTTGCCGAAGAGTGGGCGATAAGCCACTGGCATACGAACAGACGCCAGTTCCCAGAAGCGCTCATGGAGCGGATGCGAAAGGCCGCACAGGCGCCCGCGGAATTTCATGCGGCGTGGAAGGCGCTGCATGGTCACGCCTACGAACTCGAGGGCAAGAGCGCGCCGTCGGACAAGTGGATGAAGGCCGCGCGCCCGTCTATCGCGAGCTTGAGTCCGGAGCAGCGGACCGCGTTTCTGACCACGGTGCTCGACATCCTCACGCCGGCGATGGGATTTCCGACCGACAATCTGGCACGCGCGGTCGTCTACCTCTCGGCCGACTGTGCAGCCGATGCTGTCGGACCGTTCCTGACACGCTACGCGCAGAACGTTTGCTTCGATGCCGTTCCCGGCTGGGGCATGCGCAACGAGCGCCTCGGCAACGCCTGCCTGTGGGCCTTGATCCACCTCAAGGAGGGTGGCGGCGTGCCTTATCTGGCCCGGCTGCTGACGCGCATAAAATATCCGAAGGTGAAAAAGCGTATCGAGGCGGCGCTGAACGAAGCGGCGGCCGAAGCGGGCATCGCCCGCAGCGAGCTCGACGAGCTGTCGATCCCGACGCATGACCTTAACGCGCGCGGCGCCGCCGAGATCGCGGTCGGTGAAGGCGCGGCGCTGCTGGCGATCGCGGGCACGGCCTCGATCGACGTGACGTGGCGCGCGGCGAACGGGAAAGTGTCCAAATCCGTCCCGGCCGCGCTCAAGGAGCACAAGGACGCGATCAAGTCGGTCAAGGCGCTTGCCAAGGAGATCGAGGCTGATCTGGCCGTTCAGCCTCCACGCCTGCAACGCTTGTGGCTCGATGACCGGCGCTGGACGGCCGAGATCTGGCGGCAGCGTTACGCGGAGCATCCCTTGCTCGGCGCGCTGAGCCGCCGGTTGATCTGGAACGTGCACCACGGAGACGGCCGGGTCGCTGCCATATGGTCAGATGACGGCATGACCGACGTGAGCGGCAAGCCGGTTTCGATCGACGGCGCGGAGATCACGCTCTGGCATCCGATCGGCTGTGCGGTCGAGGAGGTGATGGCATGGCGGGAGAAGCTCCGTGCACTGGATATCACGCAGCCGTTCAAGCAGGCGCACCGGGAAGTGTATCTCGTCACCGACGCCGAACGGCGTACCGGCGCCTACTCGAACCGCTTTGCCGGGCACATCGTCAAGCAGCACCAGCTCATGGCGCTGGCGCGCCTCAATGGCTGGATGATCACGCATCGTATCTGGGCCGACAGGCCCAACGACGAGCCGACGCACATCGTGCTGCCGCGGCAGGGTCTCGTCGCGGAATTCTGGACGGCGGGCGCCGGCGGCGATGATCCCGAGGTCAGCGAGTCGCAGGCTTATCTCTATCTGACGACCGATCAGCTCCGCTTCTACCGGATCGCAGATCCCGCCAAGCCGGTCGTCGCATCGGCGCGCGGCCCGGAAAGGGGAGCAGTCGTCAATATCGAGGACGTCCCGCCGCTCGCATTGTCCGAGGTGATGCGCCATTGCGACCTGTTCGTCGGCGTCGCCTCCGTCGCGAACGACCCCTATTGGGCCGATGGCGGCCAAGCCGCGGAACATCCCAACCAGTGGCGCCGCACGGTCGGCACCGCGTACTGGCGGAGGCAGGCTTTCGGCGATCTCAGCGCGATGGCCGAGACGCGCCTTGCTCTGTTGACGGCGCTTCTGCCGAGTCTAGCCATCGGCAAGGTCTCCCGCATCGTCGACGGCAAATATCTGCGCGTCGAGGGCAAGCGGCGCGCCTACAAGATTCATCTTGGCTCCGGCAGCATCCTCATGGAGCCGAACGACCGGTATCTGTGCATCGTCCCGGCGTCGGCGGCGTGGGCCGGGGCCGAGGTGCGCCTGCCGTTCGAGGGCGACAACATGCTGTCGATCATCCTGTCAAAGGCGGCCATGCTCGCCGACGATGACAAGATCACCGACGCCAGCATCCTGAGCCAGCTCGAACGGTGAACGCGGACGGCAGGTTTTGAGTGACCGGCTTTGCTGCGAAATGGCGCGCCCGGAACGATTCGAACGTCCGACCCTCAGATTCGTAGTCTGATGCTCTATCCAGCTGAGCTACGGGCGCGTGTTTCGCAAACAGCTGTGCGGGCGAGGCCCGCACGCAGCCTCCGGACGGAGCCGGAGGGGGTGCGAAAGAGCGCTCTGACTAGCCGCTCTTGTCCCGGTTGGCAAGGTCTGGGAGGGCGGTATTTGGGGCATTTGCGCCTCCCCACGATGTCATTCCGGGGCGATGCGGAGCATCAAGCCCGGAATCCAGAGGTTTTGGCGCGAGATTCCGGGTTCTCGCTACGCGAGCCCCGGAATGACGCGTGGGTGCTCGGAAACGCGGCGCCGGTCGGCCGCTGGCCGACCTTACGCCCTCGCCCGCTCGTTGCGAATGGAGAGGAGTTCCACGGGGCGGTCGGGGATCACGATCCGGAAGGTGGCGCCGATGGTGCCCTCGACGAGGTGAATGTCGCCGCCATGGGCGCGGACGAGCTCGGCGGCGATCGCGAGCCCAAGACCACTGCCGCCGGGGCGGCCCGAGGTCTGGAACGCCTCGAACAGGTGCTCCCGGGTCTTTGTCGGCACGCCGGGGCCGGTGTCGGAAACTTCCAGAATCGCGACCGCACCCTCGCGCTTGCCGGTGATCCGGATCTGCTGCGGGCTGGTCGCGCTCGCGGCGTGGGTTTCCAGCGCCTGCGCCGCGTTGCGGACGAGGTTGAGCAGCACGCGGAACAGCTGGTCGGGGTCGGCATCGATCGACAGCCCGCGCTCGATTGCGGCAACCCAGGTGATCGAGGCATCGGAGCCAAGGCCCGCGGTCTCGCGCACCTCCACGACCACCGGCTCGATCAAAATCAGGCGGCGATCGGGCGCGGCCTCCTGGGCGCGGCCGTAGGACAGGGTCGACTGGCAGAACGCGATGGCGCGCTCGAGCGAGCGCACGAGCTTGGGCGCAAAGCGCTGCACCCGCGGATCGGGCACGCTCGCAAGCTGGTCGGACAACAGCTGCGCTGAGGCCAGCAGGTTGCGCAAATCGTGGTTGATCTTGGAGACGGCAAGGCCAAGCGCCGCGAGCCGGCTCTTCTGATGCAGCATCGACATCAGGTCGCGCTGCATGTCCGACAGCTCGCGCTCGGCAACCCCGATCTCGTCGCCGCGCTGGCTCGGCACGATGATTCCCGCCGAGCTCTCGGGGTTTTCATGGAAGCCCACCAGGCTCGCGGTCAGCCGCCGCATCGGCCGCACGAACAGATAGTGGAGCGCGAGATAGACGAGGCCCGCGGTCAGGACCGCGATGAACAGGGCGACGACCACGACGTTGCGGGAGAAGCGGTACATCGCCTGCCGCAGCGGCAATTCATCGGTGACGACCTCGATGAACTGCGCATTGCCGCTCGCCGGGCCGACGATGCGGATGGCCTGGTTGCCGGTCTCCAGCATCATCTGGAAGGAGCCGGTGATCGCCTGCCATGCCGTCATCTCGCGCAGGTCGATGTCGTGCTCGATCGCGGCAGGCAAGTCGGCGCTGGCGAGCAGACGGCGCTGCTGGCCCATCTTGATCGCGACCGCGCGCGCATTGATGCTCCTGAGAATCTGCCGCGACAGCGAGTCCGGGACCATGCCGAGCGGCGCGGCGTCGAGCACCAGCGCTGCGGTGTTCGCCGCGGCGACGCGGTCGTTCAGCCGGTTGACCCAGAAGTTGGCGATCGCGGGCACGTAGAGCATGCTCGCCGCGATCATCACGAGGGGGACGGTCAGCAGCAGCAGCTTGCCGGACAGGCCGAGCCGGCGCGGGGCACGCGGCCGCACCGCCGCCGGGTCAGGCGGCCCCATGGATTCCAGGTCTTGGCGCCCTAGGTCCTGGCGCTCCAAGCCCCTTTGGGCGGGCTGAAGGTCTGTCGCTGACACGAATATCGCCTTCGTTGGCCTCGACTCGCGGAGGATGCGGCCCCTGACACCGGTCGGTCAAATTACGGATCGCTAATCTGCCAACGTAGGATGTAGGCGCGGAAACTGCGAGTCGCTACCTCCACTGGGAAAAACCCCGCGGAAACAGCGATATTCGCCAATTGGACCCGCCGCGCAGCGTTGACGAAAAGGGGACGCTCCCTTATAAGCCGCGCCGAATTGTCCGCGATGACCCGGTGTGACACCGGGAGCGGCTCTTTTGGGGCCGGAAAGGGCCCGCTTTGGGCCGCATCTTTCGGACGTATCCATCAATTCCAAAGGCAAATTGCCCGGTCAGCGGAGAACAACCCGTGAAGCGGACTTATCAACCCAGCAAACTGGTGCGCAAGCGCCGTCACGGCTTCCGTGCCCGCCTCGCCACCGCCGGCGGCCGCAAGGTCCTCGCCGCCCGGAGAGCCCGCGGCCGCAAGCGTCTGAGCGCCTGAGCCGGACTGGCCCTTTTTGGGATTTCATCATGGATCGGCTGAGGCAGCGGGCGGATTTCCTCGCCGTTGCCAATGGCGCGCGGGTGAACAGGCCCGCGTTCGTCCTGCAAAGCCGTTGCCGCGATGACGCCGGCCCGATCAGGGTCGGCTTTACCGTTACCAAAAAAAACGGCACTGCCACCGAGCGCAATCGCATCCGGCGCAGGCTTCGCGAACTGGTGAAGCGCTGCGACCCAGTGTCGATGCACCCCCACCATGATTATGTGCTAGTCGGCCGCAGGGACGCGCTCACGCGCGACTTCGCGGTCATGCTCGACGACCTCCGCGCGGCGTTCGCCCAATCGCAGCGCCCGGCGTCGAAGGGACGTGGGCAGAAGCCCTCACTCACGGGCCGCAAACCGGACTGATGACGAGAATCCAGAGATGACCGACAATCGCAACACCATCATCGCCGTCATTCTGTCCGGCCTGGTGCTGATCGCCTGGCAGTATTTCTACAACGTGCCGCAGATGGAGAAGCAGCGCGCGCAGCAGCAGGCTCAGGCCGAGCTCCAGAAGAGCACGCCGCAGCCGACAGCCACCGCGACGCCCGGCGCCACGCCGCAAGCCGGCAACGCAGGCCAGCCGTCGGCGGCGCCGGCCGCGAACCAGCAGGCCCAGCCGGTCGTTGCCCGCGACACCGCGCTTGCCGCAGCCCCGCGCGTGAAGATCGACACGCCGCGGCTTGCCGGCAGCGTTTCGCTGAAGGGCGGACGCATCGACGACCTTGCGCTGGTGCAATACCGCGAAACGGTCGATCCGAGTTCGCCGCCGATCGTCCTCTATTCGCCCTCGGGCACGGCGGAACCCTATTACGCCGAGTTCGGCTGGGTGCCGGCGACGGGTGTCACGGCCAAGCTGCCGGACGCCCAGACCATCTGGCAGCAGGACGGCAGCGGCAGCCTGACGCCGTCGACGCCGGTGGTGCTGAAATGGGACAATGGCGAGGGCCTCAGCTTCCGCCGCACCATCTCGGTCGACGACCACTATCTCTTCACCATCAAGGACGAGGTGAGCAACGTCGGCAATGCGCCGGTCACGCTCTATCCTTTCGCCCTGATCTCGCGCCACGGCACGCCGCAGGTCTCGGGCTACTACATCCTGCATGAAGGCCTGATCGGCTATCTCGGCGACCAGGGCTTGCAGGAATACGCCTACAAGAAGATCGACGAAGCCAAGCAGGTGAACTTCAAGGCCACCAACGGCTGGCTCGGCATGACCGACAAGTACTGGGCCTCGGCGCTGTTGCCCGACACCAATGCCCAGCTCCAGGCCCGTTTCTCGTCGAACCCCACCGGCAATTTGCACACCTACCAGACCGACTATCTGCTCGATCCCGTCACGGTCGCGATCGGCGGCACCGCGACGGCCAATGCGCGGCTGTTTGCGGGCGCCAAGGAAGCCGGCGTCGTCGGCGTGTTCCCGTTCGCCGGGCTCGGCGGCTACAATAAGGATCTCGGCCTGAACCATTTCGATCTGTTGATCGACTGGGGCTGGTTCTACTTCATCACCAAGCCGATGTTCCTGGGGCTCGACTTCTTCTACCGCTTCTTCGGCAATTTCGGCATCTCGATCCTGCTCGTGACCGTGATCGTGAAGCTGCTGTTCTTCCCGCTGGCGAACAAGTCCTACGCCTCGATGGCGAAGATGAAGTCGATCCAGCCGCAGCTTCAGGCGCTCCGCGAGCGCTATCCCGACGACAAGGTGAAGCAGCAGCAGGAGATGATGGAGATCTACCGCAAGGAGAAGATCAATCCGGTCGCCGGCTGTCTTCCCGTGGTGATCCAGATCCCGGTGTTCTTCTCGCTCTACAAGGTGCTGTTCGTCACCATCGAGATGCGGCACGCGCATTTCTACGGCTGGATCAAGGACCTCTCGGCGCCGGATCCGACCAATTTGTTCACGCTGTTCGGGCTGATCCCGTTCGATCCGACCACGATCCCGGTGTTCGGCCACTATCTCGCGCTCGGCGTCTGGCCGATCATCATGGGCATCACGATGTGGTTCCAGATGAAGCTCAACCCGACGCCGCCGGATCCGACGCAGAAGATCATCTTCGACTGGATGCCGCTGATCTTCACCTTCATGCTGGCGGGCTTCCCCGCGGGCCTCGTGATCTACTGGGCCTGGAACAACATGCTCTCGGTGATCCAGCAGAGCTTCATCATGCGCCGCAACGGCGTGAAGGTGGAGCTGTTCGACAATCTCAAGGCGACGTTCGCAAAGAAGGCGACGTAGCCACAACTTCGAACCTCATCCTGAGGAGCGGCCGCAAGGCCGCGTCTCGAAGGATGGCCACGGGCACCGGGGTCTTCATGGTTCGAGACGGCGCTTGACGCGCCTCCTCACCATGAGGGACTAGCACTGGGCCGTGGCATGAGTGACGACATCGACGACAGGCTGATCGAAGCGGGGCGAAAGCTGTTCGCGCGCGAGTGGCGGTTCGTGTGGGCGTCGCCCTCGATTCAAACGCTGCCACCGATGGCGGGGCTGGAGGTCGCCTTTGCCGGACGCTCCAATGTCGGCAAGTCCAGCCTGATCAACGCGCTGACCGGCCGCAACAATCTCGCGCGCACCTCGCATACGCCAGGGCGGACGCAGGAGCTGATCTTCTTCGAGGGCCCCGACAACACCGGCCTGCGGCTCGTCGACATGCCCGGCTATGGCTATGCCAAGGCGCCGAAGACGCAAGTCGCATCCTGGACCGACCTGATTCACAAATTCCTGCTCGGCCGCGCGTCACTGGCGCGCGTCTACGTGCTGATCGACGCGCGGCATGGCCTCAAGGATGTCGATCTCGAAATCCTGAAGACGCTCGATCGCTCGGCCGTCAGCTACCAGATCGTGCTCACCAAGGCCGATCAGGTGAAGGCTTCCGAGCTTGGCAGCCGCATCACCGAGACCGAAGCGGCGCTGGCAAAGCACCCGGCCGCGTTTCCCAACGTGCTCGCGACCTCCTCGCGCAGCTCGACCGGCATGGAGAGCTTGCGCGCCGCGATGGCGCGGCTCTTGGAAGAGCGGGCATCGTGATGCCACGATTGTTGCGCCTGCCGATCGTCCTTGCCGGCCTGATGGGCGCGGCCGGCGTAGCGCTGGCGGCAGCCGCCGCCCATGGCGACGCCGCGGGCCGGCTTGGCCCGGCAAGCGCCATGCTGCTGTTTCATGCAACCATCATATTTGCCACCGTCGCACTGATCGCGCACGGCCTTCTGCACGGCGAAATTGGTCTTGTCGCAGCGTTCGGCTTCGTAATCGGGGCAGGATTGTTCGCGGGCGACCTCACCGTGCGCCAATATGCCGGCCACGGACTGTTTCCTTATGCCGCGCCGACCGGCGGCACGCTGTTGATTGCGAGCTGGCTGGCGGTGAGCGTCGCTTCGATGTGGCCAAGGAAGTAACGCTTCAACTTACCCTCCCCTGAAGAGGGAGGGTAGGAACATCGCTTTGCGTGAACGCCGCCAATCGGATAGAACGCGGCCGACAGTCCCGCCAGCGAGATCCGCCCCATGACCGACATCTCTCCGCTCGACCAGGCCCGCATCCTGTCCGAAGCGCTGCCGCACATGCAGCAGTACGACGAGGAAACCATCGTCATCAAGTATGGCGGCCATGCCATGGGCGACGAGGAGACCGCGAAGAATTTTGCCCGCGACATCGTGCTGCTCGAGCAGACTGCCATCAATCCGGTGGTCGTGCATGGCGGCGGGCCGCAGATCGCGACCATGCTCAAGCGCCTCGGCATCGTCTCCGAATTCGCCGCCGGCCTGCGCATCACCGATGCCGCGACCATCGAGATCGTCGAGATGGTACTGGCCGGCTCCGTCAACAAGCAGATCGTCGGCTACATCAACGAAGCTGGCGGCAAGGCCGTGGGGCTGTCCGGCAAGGACGGCAACATGGTGAAGGCGTCGAAGACGACGCGCACCATCATCGATCCGGACTCGCATATCGAGAAGGCGGTCGATCTCGGCTTCGTCGGCGACCCCGAGAAGGTCGACCTCACGCTGCTCAATCAGCTGATCGGCTACGAGCTGATCCCGGTGCTGGCGCCGCTCGCGACCTCCAAGGAAGGCCTGACGCTGAACGTCAACGCCGACACCTTTGCAGGGGCCGTCGCCGGCGCGCTGAAGGCAAAACGTCTGCTGCTGCTCACCGACGTGCCGGGCGTGCTCGACAAGTCGAAGAAGCTGATCCCGCAACTCTCCGTCAAGGACGCGCGGAAGCTGATCGCCGACGGCACCATTTCCGGCGGCATGATCCCGAAGGTCGAGACTTGCATCTATGCGCTCGAACAGGGCGTGCAGGGCGTCGTCATCATCGACGGCAAGATGCAGCACGCGGTGCTGCTCGAGCTCTTCACCAACCAGGGCACGGGAACGCTGATCCACAAGTGATGGACGAGCGGCAAAAGAGAGACGTCATGGCCGGGCTTGTCCCGGCCATCCACGACCTTTCGGCCCATACAAAGAACGTGGATGCCCGGGACAAGCCCGGGCATGACGAGCAGAGAACGAGGCGGCACGGTCGCTCTCCCCTCACTCGCTTCCTGATGACCCTGCCGACAGCGGCTTTGTCTTTCTTCTTCTCCTCCGCCCCGGCTCTCGCCGACCTCAAGATCTGCAACCGCATGTCCTATGTCGTGGAAGCCGCGATCGGCATCGACGACAAGGCGGCGACCGCGACGCGCGGCTGGTTCCGGATCGATCCCGCCACCTGCCGCGTGGTGGTGCAGGGCACGCTGACCGCCGACCGTATCCTGCTCAACGCCCGCGCGCTCGGCGTCTATGGCGCCTCGCCGATCCCGCAGAACGGCAGCGACATGCTGTGCATCGCGCAGGAGAATTTCGTGATCGCCGCCGCGCGCCAATGCCGCAGCGGGCAAACGCAAGCCGCCTTCACCCAGGTGACGCCGACCCAGGGCGACGACGGCAACCTCATCGCCTATCTGGCCGAGGACTCAGAGTATGACGACGAGCAGGCCCGGCTCGCCGGCATCCAGCGGCTGCTGGCGATCGCCGGCTATGACGCCGGCGCGATCGACGGCGTCGACGGGCCGAAGACGCAATCAGCGCTCGCCGCTTTCCTCAGGAGCCGCGGACTGCCGTCCGACGTCGTGCAGTCGCCCAACCTCTTCAAGACCATGGTTGACGCGGTGCAGACACCGTCAACGAGCGGCCTGACCTGGTGCAACGACACCCCGCACAGGGTGATGGCGGCGGTCGCGACCGACGACGGCAAGGCCGTGACGAGCCGCGGCTGGTACCGCATCGATCCCGGCAAGTGCCTGCATCCTGACGTCGCCGGCCAGCCGAAACAGATTTTCAGCTTTGCGGAAGCCGTCGACGCCGACAACCGCACCATCAAGCTGAAGGACAAGCCGCTGAACTGGGGCGGCGAGAAGCAGCTTTGCACGCGCGAGACCAAGTTCGAAACCAACGAGCAGGCCGATTGTGGAGCGCGAGGATTTGCGGCGTCGGGATTTGGCGCGGTGGACATGAGCAGCGGCGGCAAGACGCTGCGCTTTGCGATGCCGTGATGGTGTTGATGGGATGATGACGACGACGCCACACACTCCGTCGTCGTCCTGGCGAAAGCCAGGACCCACTACCCCAGGATTGGGTTTGGCGAAGAACGACGACCAGAGTGCCCCATCGATAAATCACGCGGTATGGGTCTTGGCTTTCGCCAGGACGACGATTGAGCGCAGAGCGCCGCCGCGGTCAACGGATAGAGATTTGTGATGACCCCACCCCGCCCCTTCACCCATATCGACACCTGGGTGTTCGATCTCGACAACACGCTCTACCCGCATCACGTCAACCTGTGGCAGCAGGTCGATGCGCGGATCGGTGAGTTCGTTTGCAGTTGGCTGAACGTGACGGCTGAGGAAGCCCGCAATATCCAGAAGGACTATTACCGCCGCTTCGGCACCACCATGCGCGGCATGATGACACTGCATGGCGTGCGCGCCGACGACTACCTCGCCTATGTGCACAAGATCGACCACTCGCCGCTGGAGCCGAACCCGGCGCTCGGCGAGGCCATCGCGAAGCTTCCGGGGCGCAAGCTGATCCTGACCAACGGCTCGGTCGACCACGTCGATGCCGTGCTGTCACGGCTCGGCCTCGCCACGCACTTCGATGCGGTGTTCGACATCATCGCGGCCGAATTCGAGCCGAAGCCGGCGCGGCAGACCTACCAGAAATTCCTGAGCCAGCACGCGGTCGATCCGACCCGGGCCGCGATGTTCGAGGACCTCGCCCGCAACCTCACCGTTCCGCACGAGCTCGGCATGACCACGGTGCTGGTGGTGCCCGACGGCACGAAGGAAGTGGTCCGCGAGGACTGGGAACTGGAAGGCCGCGACGCCGCCCATGTCGACCATGTCACGGATGATCTGGCGGGGTTCTTGGCGAGGCTGTCGCCGAAATCGTAGCCCGGCTGAGTATGCCTTGACTCCGCGGGCCCGAATCCCGAAAAAGCGTCCCAATTCATCACGCATCTCCGTCTTCCCGAGAGGAAATCCCGATGTCCCTCCAAGCCCTCGAATCCACCATCAACGGCGCCTTCGATGCGCGTGACGGCATCTCGACCTCCACCAAGGGCGAAGTTCGCGAGGCCGTGGATCATGCGCTGGAGATTCTGGACAAGGGCGAGGCGCGCGTCGCCGAGCGTGAGGCCAGCGGCAAGTGGAAGGTCAATCAGTGGCTGAAGAAGGCGGTGCTGCTCTCCTTTCGCCTCAACGACATGAGTGCCATTCCCGGTGGTCCCGGCAAGGCCTCCTGGTGGGACAAGGTGCCCTCGAAGTTCGACGGCTGGGGCGAGAACCGGTTTCGCGACGCCGGCTTCCGTGCCGTGCCCGGCGCGATCGTGCGCCGCTCGGCCTTCATCGCGCGCAACGTCGTGTTGATGCCGTCCTTCGTCAATCTCGGCGCTTACGTCGATGAGGCGACCATGATCGACACCTGGTCGACCGTCGGCTCTTGCGCGCAGATCGGCAAGCGCGTGCACATCTCCGGCGGCGTCGGCATCGGCGGCGTGCTCGAGCCGCTGCAGGCCGAGCCCGTCATCATCGAGGACGACTGCTTCATCGGCGCGCGCAGCGAGGTTGCCGAGGGCGTCATCGTGCGCAAGGGCGCGGTGCTGGCCATGGGCGTGTTCCTGGGCGCTTCGACCAAGATCGTGGACCGCGAGACCGGAGAGGTCTTCGTCGGCGAAGTGCCGGAATATTCGGTGGTGGTGCCGGGTGCGCTGCCCGGCAAGCCGATGAAGAACGGCCAGATCGGCCCAAGCACCGCCTGCGCGGTGATCATGAAGCGCGTCGACGAGCGCACGCGATCGAAGACCAGCATCAACGAGCTGCTGCGGGATTGATCTGCGTCTCCAAGGTCGTCCTGGCGAAAGCCAGGACCCGTACCGCGGAATCCCTCGTTGCGGATCGTCGAAGTACCGGGCAACGAATCTTCGCCAAACTACGCCCTGTGGTAATGGGTCCCGGCCTGCGCCGGGACGACGCCGATATCGGAATCGGCTCGCGCGTCGCAGCCCTGGGACCAGCAGAGCGAGCTCGAATTTGTCCCGCCCAGCGCTAGCCCGCCCAGCGGCATGCATGTTAAGCGGGGGTCATGACCGATGCCCTGTCCATTGCCCGCGATCTCATCCGCTGTCCCTCGGTAACGCCGGCCGATGCCGGTGCGCTCGGGGTGCTCGAAAGGCTCCTCACTGAGGCCGGCTTCACCTGCCATCGCGTGACCTTCTCCGAAGCAGGCTTTGCCGATGTCGACAATCTCTACGCGCGGATCGGCAGCGAAGGTCCGCATATCACCTTTGCCGGCCACACCGACGTGGTGCCGCCGGGTGATGAAAGCGCCTGGAGCGTCGGTGCGTTCTCCGGCGAGGTGAAGGACGGCGTCCTGCACGGCCGCGGCGCGGTCGACATGAAGGGCGGCATCGCCTGCTCGGTTGCAGCGGTGCTGGAGCATCTCGCTGCGAACGGCGGCAAGGCGCGCACTGACGGCAAGGGCTCGATCTCCTTCCTGATCACGGGCGACGAGGAAGACGTCTCGATCAACGGCACGATCAAGCTGTTGAAGTGGGCCGCGGCGCGCGGCGAGACGTTCGATCATTGCGTGCTCGGCGAGCCCTCCAATGTCGAGACACTCGGCGACACCATCAAGGTCGGCCGCCGCGGCTCGCAATCCGGCACGCTCCATGTCGAGGGACGGCAAGGCCACGTCGCCTACCCACACCGCGCGTCCAATCCGGTGCCTGATATCTCCCGGCTGATCGTGGCGATCTCGGAGGAGCCGCTGGACCATGGCAGCGCGCAATTCCAGGCCTCCAACCTGGAATTCACTTCCGTCGACGTCGGCAACTCCGCCTACAACGTGATCCCCGGCCAGGCCCGCGCCAAGTTCAACATCCGCTACAACGACAACCACACGCAGGCGAGCCTGCGTGAGCTGGTCGAGACGCGGCTGACCAAAGCCTGCGGCAACCGCATCCGCGCGCACATCGCCTGGGAGCCTTCGAACTCCAACGTGTTCGTCACCAAGCCCGGCCCGTTCACCGATCTCGCGGTCTCCGCGATCGAGGAGGTGACGGGACGCAAGCCCGAGCTGTCGACATCAGGCGGCACCTCGGATGCGCGCTTCATTTCCAGCTATTGCCCGGTGATCGAATTTGGCCTCGTCGGCCAGACCATGCACCAGGTCGACGAACGCGTAACGGTGGCGGACCTGGAGAAGCTGACGAAGGTCTATCGCGGGATTTTGACGCGGTATTTCGCTTAGGGCTTCCGCTGCCGCCGTTCACTCCGCCGTCGCCTCCCACTCCGCTGTCATCGTCCGCGAAGGCGGACGATCCAGTATTCCAGAGACAGCGACGAATACGGAGGAGCCGCGGCGTACTGGATTCCCCGCCTTCGCGGGGAATGACAATGGAGAGCGTGGCAAGAGCCTCAGTCGCTCGTCGCTTAGTAATCCACCCGCACCAGATACAGCCCCTGCGGCGGGGCGACGATGCCGCAGGCGGCGCGGTTGCGGGCGGCGAGCGCCGCGGAGAGGTCATCGGCGCTCCAGCGGCCTTCGCCGACCCAGACCAGCGAGCCGACCATCGAGCGGACCTGGCTGTGCAGGAAAGAGCGCGCCGAGGTGAGGATCGTCACCTCGCGCCCGTCGCGCAGCACGTCGAGCTGGTCGAGCGTCTTCTCCGGCGATTTGGCCTGGCACTCGGTATCGCGAAAGGTCGTGAAATCGTGCTTGCCGATCAGGCGCTGTGCGGCCGCGTGCATGGCGTCGGTGTCGAGCCGGCGCGCCACGCGCCAGGCATGGCCGGCATCGAGCGCGAGGTTGGCGCGCGTGTTGACGATCCGATAGCGGTAGTGGCGCTTGATGGCCGAGAAGCGCGCCTCGAAAGTTTCCGGCACGATCTCAGCTTCGAGCACCGCGATCGGAGCGGGGCGCAGATGCGCGTTCAGGCCATCGCGAAGGCGATCCGGCGCAAAGGGCTTTTCGATATCGACATGCGCGACCTGGCCAAGTGCATGCACGCCGGCATCGGTGCGGCCGGCGCCGTGCACGCGCACCGCCCTGCCGCACATTGCCTTCACGGCCATCTCGAGTGCGCCCTGCACGGAAGGCAGCGTCTCCTGCACCTGCCAGCCGCAGAACGGCGCGCCGTCATATTCGATGGTGAGCTTGTAGCGGGGCATTTTTCCCGGTGTCATCGTCCGCGCAGGCGGACGATCCAGTACGCCGTGACGGTTCGGTCCAATTTTCAAGTGCCTCGGCGTACTGGATACCCTGCCTTCGCGGGGTATGACAGTGTCAGGTGAATTTCGCACCCGCCTTCAGCGGCACGCCGCGCAAGAAGTCCGCAGCCTGCATCCGCGCCTTGCCCTCGCGCTGCAGCTCGATGATGCGGATCGCACCCTCGCCGCAGGCGATCGTGAGGAGGTCGTCGAGCACCTCGCCCGGCGCACCCGAGCCTTTTGCTAGCTCACAGCGCAGGATTTTGACGCGGGCGTTCTCGGTCACGCCAGTGAGCTCGCTCCAGGCGCCGGGAAACGGCGACAAGCCGTGGATGTGGCGTAGGACCGCGCGCGCCGGCTTGCTCCAGTCGATCCGCGCCTCGGCCTTGTCGATCTTGGCCGCATAGGTGACGCCGTCCTCGCTCTGCTTCTTGAGCTGGAGCCCGCCGCGTTCGAGCGCGGCCACGGCGCGCACCATCAGGTCTGCGCCGAGCCGGGCGAGGCGATCGTGCAGATCGGCGGCGGTCATGGTGTCCGAGATCGCAAGACGCTCGGCCATGGCGACGTCGCCGGTGTCCAGCCCCACGTCCATCTTCATCACCATGACGCCACTCTCGGCATCACCAGCCATGATCGCGCGGTTGATCGGCGCGGCACCGCGCCAGCGTGGCAGCAGTGAGGCATGCAGATTGTAGCAGCCGAGCTTTGGGGCATCGAGGATCGCCTGCGACAGGATCATGCCGTAAGCGACCACGACGGCCGCATTGGCGTCGAATGCGCGGAATTCGTCGAGCGCTTCCGGCGTCTTCAGCGTCTTTGGTGTCAGTACGGGAATGCCGAGCTTTCGCGCGGCGTCTTCCACCGGCGTCGGTTGCAACTGCAGCCCGCGCCGCCCGCCCGGCTTCGGCGCGCGAGTGTAGACGGCCACGATCTCGTGGCCATGCGCGACGAGCTCGAGCAGCGTCGGCACGGAAAAATCGGGCGTGCCCATGAAGATGAGGCGGAGAGGCATGGGGCGAGACAATCCTCAGAACGAGCAAGGTACTCGTCATGGCCGGGCTTGTCCCGGCCATCCACGCCCTTCTTGCTCGCGGAGCGAAGAACGTGGATGCCCGGCACAAGGCCGGGCATGACGGCGGAGGAGGCGCCTCACTCCACCGCGCGCTTGGCGGCTTTCTCGAACTTCTTGAACACGCGGTCGCGCTTGAGCTTCGACAAATAGTCGACGAACAGCACGCCATTGAGATGGTCGATCTCGTGCTGGATGCAGGTGGCGTAGAGCCCTTCGGCATCCTCCTCGTGCAGCTTGCCGTCGAGATCGATGAAGCGCACCCGCACCTTCGCAGGCCGCTCGACCTCCTCGTAATATTCGGGGATCGACAGACAGCCTTCCTCGTAGACCGACAGCTCCTCGGATGAGGCGACGATCTCCGGATTGATGAAGACGCGCGGCTCTCGCGCGGTCTCGCCGTTCTCGTCACGCTTGGCGAGGTCCATGGTGATGAGGCGCAGGGGTTGCGCGACCTGGATCGCCGCAAGCCCGATGCCGGGCGCGTCGTACATGGTCTCGAACATGTCGTCGGCAAGCTTGCGGATCTCCGCCGTGACCTTCTCGATCGGCTTGGAGACCAGACGCAACTGCTTGTCGGGCAGGATGATGATTTCTCTTAGGGCCATGGCGGCGATTTAAGCCGGCCGCCCGATGCGGTCAATGTGGCCGGGAACACCGTTAAAGGTTCGCTAACCATAAAAATTAGGCTTCCGTTAACCATAAAAATTCACTGCTGGTTAACCATAAATGTTCCCTCTTCGTTCGCGCGCTCTCGCGAATCGGCTAGAAGGACTACATGAACGAGATCATTTTTACCGCTGGCGACTGGCCGGTGCGCACCGTGGATGCGCTGATCGGCTTCGGTGTGCTGGCCCTCATCCTGCTCCTCGTGATCGCCATCGTGATTGCGCGCGGCTCGCGGCGGGGCGCGGAACTCGCCATGGCCCAGACCATCCGGGCCGACGAGCTGGAGGAGCGCCTGAGCCAGATGCTGCACGCCCAGAGCGAGGCGTCGGGCCGCGTCGACGCCATGGCGCAGGCGCTCGCCGGCCGCCAGGCCGAGATGGCGCGCGCGGTCAACGAGCGGCTGGATTCGGTCACCCATCGCGTCGGCCAGTCCATGGAGCATACGACCCGCAACACCATGGAGAGCCTGCGGGCGCTGCACGAGCGGCTCGGGATCATCGACAGCGCGCATAAGAACCTCACCGACCTGACCACGCAGGTGACGACCTTGCGCGACGTGCTCGCCAACAAGCAGTCGCGCGGCGCGTTCGGCCAGGCGCGGATGGAAGCGATCGTCCAGGACGGGCTGCCGAAGGGCTCCTACGAGTTCCAGTTCACGCTCTCGACCGGCAAGCGGCCCGACTGCGTGGTGTTCCTGCCCGACCAGCGCCCGCTCTGCATCGACGCCAAATTTCCGCTGGAGGCGATGACTGCGCTGCACGACGCGCGCACCGACGAGGAGCGGCGCATCGCCACGCAGCGGCTGCGCGGCGACGTGATGAAGCATGTCAGCGACATCTCCGAAAAATATCTCGTCACCGGCGAGACCCAGGAGATGGCGCTGATGTTCGTGCCGTCGGAGTCGGTCTATGCCGAAATCCACGATGGCTTCGACGACGTGATCCAGAAGGCCTATCGCGCCCGCGTCGTGCTGGTGTCGCCCTCGCTGCTGATGCTCGCAATCCAGGTCATGCAGCAGATCATGAAGGACGCGCGCATGCGCGACGCCGCCGACCAGATCCGTACCGAGGTGATCAAGCTCGGCGACGATCTCGGTCGCCTGCGCGATCGCGTGCTGAAACTGCAGAAGCACTTTGCCGACGTGAACGAGGACGTGCGCCAGGTCCTGATCTCGGCCGACAAGATCGAGAAGCGCGCCGGCCGCATCGAGGAGCTCGATTTCAGCAAGACTGACGCGCCGGAGGGGCCGCGGCTCGTCGCAAGCGGCCCAGAGCTGTTCCCGCGCAAGCTGCAAGCGGGGGAGTGATCGTCTTAGATGAAGTAACCTGCCGCCCGCTGTCGTCGCCCGGCTTGACCGGGCGACCCAGTATCCCAGAGACGTCAGATGAGCGCACGCTGCTACTACGTCTACATTCTGGCCAGCAAGATCGGTGGAACGCTTTATATCGGTGTGACAAATGATTTGGTCCGCCGGGTGGCCGAGCACAGGCTGAAATTGGTCGAGAGCTTTACGAAGGAATACGACGTCCTGAAGCTGGTCTATTTCGAGCAGTTCGATGATCCCGAGAATGCGATCAAGCGGGAGAAGCGCCTCAAGAAATGGAAGCGCGCATGGAAGATCGCGCTGATCGAAAAGGACAATCCCGACTGGAACGATCTCTACCCGGGGATCGCTGGTCCTCCATAACTGCGGTCTCTGGAATACTGGGTCGCCCGGTCAAGCCGGGCGACGACACCTCACTTGTGGCCGTCAGAATCTGCTAACACCCCTCCATGACCGCACCTGACGCGACTTCCGGAACCGCTCCCGCGACTACCGATGCTCCCGCCACTTCCTGGCGCGAGAGCCTGGCCGTGTACCTGCAGCCGCGGGTGCTGATCGTGCTGTTTCTCGGCTTCTCCTCCGGCCTGCCGCTGGCGCTGTCGGGCTCGACGCTGCTGGTGTGGATGCGGGAGTCCGGCGTCGATCTCGGGACCATCGGGCTGTTTGCGCTGGTCGGCACGCCCTATACGCTGAAGTTTATCTGGGCACCGCTGGTGGATGCGCTGCATGTGCCGCTGTTCACCCGCGCCTTCGGGCGCCGCCGCGGCTGGCTGCTGTTCTCGCAGCTCTTGCTGATCATCTCGATCCTGCTGCTGGCGCTGACCGATCCTGCGCGCTCGCCGTTCTTCGTCGCGCTCGGCGCCTTGCTGGTGGCAACGACGTCCTCGACACAGGACATCGTGGTCGACGCCTTCCGCGTCGAGAGCCTGCCCGAGAGCGAGCAGGCGGCCGGCATGGCGTCCTATGTGGCGGCCTATCGCATCGGCATGCTGGTCTCGACCGCAGGCGCGCTGTTCATCGTATCCGGCTTCGAAAGCACCGGCATTCCGAAGCCGTCCGCGTGGATGTGGGGCTATGTGGTGATGGCGGCGATGGTGCTGATCGGCACGATCACCGCGCTGCTCGCCACTGAGCCCGCACAATCGGCAAAGGCGGAGGCCGCAACGCAGACCGAGACGGCATTCGCGCGCGTCCTGCACGCCGCGATCGGCGCCTTCTCGGAATTTCTGTCGCGCAAGGATGCGTTCGCTGCGCTCGCTTTCGTGGTGCTGTTCAAGTTCACCGATGCATTCTCCGGCACCATGACGGCCCCGTTCGTGATCGACCTCGGCTTCTCCCGCAACGACTATGCCGCGATCGTGAAGGGCGTCGGCCTTGCCGCGACTCTGATCGGCGGTTTTGCCGGCGGTTTCGTCGCGCGGCGCTATTCGCTGGCAACGAGCCTGTGGATCGGCGGCGTGGTGCAGGCGATTGCCAACCTGTCCTTCTCATGGCTTGCGCTGGTCGGCACCAACCAATGGGCGCTCGCCTTTGCGATCACCTGCGAGAACTTCACCAGCGCCATCGGCACCGTGATCTTCGTCGCCTATCTCTCCGCGCTGTGCCAGAACCCGCTGCACACGGCGACGCAATATGCGCTGCTCACCGCGCTGGCCGCGGTCGGGCGCACCTATCTGTCGTCAGGCGCCGGCTTCGTGGCGAAGATGACGGGATGGCCGCTGTTCTTCATGATCTGCGTGGTGGTCGCGGTGCCGAGCCTGATCCTGCTCGCATATTTGCAGAAGCGCGGACATTTCGAGACGCTGGGGCCGGTCAGGGTGTAGCGCTGCGGTGGCCGCCGTAGGGTGGGCAAAGCTGAGCGTGCCCACCTCTTCTGTTGCAATCGTGCAAAGATGGTGGGCACGGCGCAAGCGCGCCTTTGCCCACCCTACGGCAGCTGCCTTCGCGGCGAGCCGCCCCCAACTACTTCTTCACCAGGCTCCACTTCGTGATCACGGCTTCGCTCATCTGGCCGGGATCGCTGGCGCAGGTGACTTCGTCGACCTTCACGGAAATTTCCTTGCCGACGAATGATTTCAGCTGCGTGGCCTGCGCGTCACTGGAGGTGACGAGCTGGAATGTCTCGGGACCGGTCTCGAGATTGCACAACCCGCTCGGCGCCGGCAGGCGGCGTGGCTCGGACGTGATCTGGTAGGTCGCAACCTTCTTGCCATTCTTGACGTCGCGCACGCGCATGGTGTTCAGCTCGCCGGAGAGCACCTCGCCGTTGCTGATCGGCTTGCCGGGCTTTGACGGCGGGGGCGCCTCATCCTCCTGTTGCGCGGAGACGGCCGGCGTCACCAGCGTCATCATCGTCGCGACCAAAGCCAACCGTCTGGCGAATCGTTTCGTCATGTCGTCCGTTCCGTCGTCTTAAGGGAATAGCTAGAACAGGGTCCGCTGCCGCATTGCTGCCGATAGCGTACCTTCATCGAGATAATCAAGTTCTCCGCCAACCGGCACGCCATGGGCGAGCCGCGTCACCTTGACGTTGGCGTCCTGGAGCAGGTCAGTGATGTAATGCGCCGTGGTCTGGCCGTCCACCGTCGCGTTCAGCGCCAAGATGATCTCGTGTACCTGCGGATCATGCGCGCGGGCGACCAGCGCGTCGATGGTGAGGTCCTGCGGTCCGACGCCGTCGAGCGGCGACAATGTCGCGCCAAGCACGTGATAGCGCCCTTGCGTCGCATTGGCCCGCTCCAGCGCCCAGAGATCGGCGACGTCGGCGACCACGACGATGATGGCGCCATCGCGCCGCGGGTCGGTGCAGACCGTGCAGGGACTTTGCGTATCGATATTGCCGCAGGTCTTGCACACCTGGACCTTGTCGAGCGCGACCTGCAAGGCGGCGGAGAGTGGCATCATCAGCGCTTCGCGCTTCTTGATCAGATGCAGCGCGGCGCGCCGCGCCGAGCGCGGCCCCAAACCGGGCAGCCGCGCCAGAAGCTGGATCAGGCGTTCGATCTCGGGACCGGCAACGGCTCCCATGTCACTGGCCGAACAGGCCCGGCGGCAGGCCGAGTCCGCCGGTGAGCGCCTGCATCTTCTCCTGCATGGCGGCTTCCGCCTTGCGGCGCGCATCGCCCAATGCGGTGACGAGCAGATCCTCCAGCACCTCGCGCTCCTCGGCCTTCATCAGCGAGGGATCGATCCTGACGCCCTTGACGTCCATCTTCGCGGTCATGCGCACCGCAACCAGGCCGCCGCCGGATATGCCCTCGACCTCGACATTGCCGAGCTCGTCCTGCATCGCCTGCATCTTGGATTGCAGCTGCGCCGCCTGCTTCATCATGCCGAGAAAATCAGCCATGGGTGTTCGTCCTTGGAAAGATAGGCTCAGAGATCGTCGTCGCCGTCGGAACCGTCGGGCGGATCGTCACTGCCATAGTCGGCGTTAATATTGGATTCCGGCGTCTCGGGGGCAAGCCTGCGGACCTCGACCACCTTGGCGCCGGGGAAGCGCGACAGCACCTCCTGCACCCGTGGATCGGCCTCGGCGGTCCGCGCGTGCTCCTGCTTGGCGGCCTGGTTGACCGAGCGCAGCGTCGGCTGGCCCTGCTCGTTGGACACGATCACCGTCCAGCGGCGACCGGTCCAGAGCTCGAATTTGCGCGCCAGCTCGGAAATCATGGTCTTGGAGGCGTTGGGCTCGAGCGCAACCTCCAGCCGGCCCTCCTCGAAACGGACGAGGCGCATATCGGCTTCGAGCGCGCCCTTGGTCATGAGGTCGCGCTTCTGGCCGGCGAGCGCGACGAGCTGGGTAAAGCTCGTGATACGCAGCGCGGGCGCCGAGCCCTGAGTCTCCGGCGCGGGCGCTGCCATTTGCGGCCGCGCACCACCACCGAACGAGGACGGCGACGACGGCGCGCGCACCGGCGCCGCCGAGGCAACCGGCGCGGTCGGCGTACTGCGCGCAGCGCTTCCGCCGCTCACGATCGGCGAACCACCACCGTTCTGTTCCAGCATCCTGATCGCTTCGTCCGGCGTCGGCAGGTCGGCGACATAGGCGATGCGGACCAGCACCATCTCCGCGGCGGCTGCCGGGCGCGTTGCGGCCTGCACCTCGGTGATGCCCTTGAGCAGCATCTGCCACATCCGCGACAAGACGCGCATCGAGATCTTCGACGCAAAGTCGCGCGCGCGCAGCCGCTCGGTCTCGCCATAGGCGACGTTGTCGGCGGTGGCCGGCACGATCTTGACGCGGGTGACGAAGTTGACGAACTCGGCGAGATCCGAGAGCACGACGATCGGATCGGCACCGGTGTCGTACTGGTCGCGGAACTCCTTGAAGGCTGACGCGATGTCGGCGCGGACCAGCGAATCGAAGAGGTCGATGACGCGGGTGCGGTCGGCAAGCCCCAGCATCTGCCGCACGGCGTCGGCCTTCACCTGGCCGGCCGCATGCGCGATCGCCTGGTCGAGCAGCGACAGCGAATCGCGCACGGAACCTTCCGCCGCGCGGGCGATGATGCCGAGCGCCTCCGGCTCGATCTCGACGCCTTCCTTCGCGGCGATGTTGGCAAGGTGCTTCATCAGCACGTCGGCCTCGACCCGGCGCAGGTCGAAGCGCTGACAGCGCGACAGCACCGTGACCGGAACCTTGCGGATCTCGGTGGTCGCGAACACGAACTTGGCGTGCTCCGGCGGCTCCTCCAGCGTCTTCAGGAAGGCGTTGAACGCCGCCGTCGACAGCATGTGGACTTCGTCGATGATGTAGACCTTGTAGCGGGCGCTGGCCGGCGCATAGCGCACGCTGTCGTTGATCTGGCGGACGTCATCAACGCCGGTGTGCGACGCGGCGTCCATCTCCAGCACGTCCATGTGCCGGCTTTCCATGATGGCCTGGCAATGCACGCCGAGCGTCGGCATGTGGATGGTCGGGCCCTTCACCGAGCCGTCTGGCATCTCGTAGTTGAGCGCGCGGGCGAGGATGCGCGCGGTGGTGGTCTTGCCGACGCCGCGGACGCCGGTGAGGATCCAGGCCTGCGGAATACGCCCGGTTTCGAACGCATTGGAGACGGTGCGGACCACGGCCTCCTGGCCGATCAGATCGTCAAAGCTGGAGGGACGGTATTTGCGCGCCAGCACCCGGTACGGCGTTCCCGGCTGGGCGCCGAGCGCAAAGCCAGCCTGGCTGGCGCTGTCAGGATCGGTGGGGGCGCCAGCGTCGGTCATCGGTCGATCCGCAATGAAATCTCTCTCGGCCGGCTTTTGCGGAAAGGAGCGCGCTGGCGGGGAGTCCCGCCGGCGCAATTCGCTCGAAAAACAGGTAGGAGACTGACGAGCGACCCGATCCGGACCTCGTTAGGGCTGCTTCCTTCCGGACCTGACCCGGTTGGCGAGTGGCTCGTCCACCGCCAATCTCCCGGTCCCTATTTGGGGCCAAAAGGGCCGGAAAGCAAGCGGGTATCGGGTCGGTATCAGCCTGCCCAGCATCCGGGCAAATCCCCGCCCAAAGCGCCAAGAGGCTGTGCTTTCGCTGACAGTGCCGCCTTGGTAAGAACGCTGCCGGAACTTCACCCAATCAGAAAAGCGATAACAAAAATGGTTACACGTCGTGATGTTGCATCGATTGTCGGGCTGGGCGCGGTCGGCGCGGCAATGGCGGCAGGCGCGGTCGCATCCCCGGCGGTGGCGCAGACGGCCCCCGATCCCAGCGAATCCACCTTCGCGCGCATCCGCCGCACCAAGAAGATGCGGATCGGCGCAGTCAATGGCGGTGCGCCCTACTACATGAAGGACCTCGCCAGCGGCCAGTGGAAGGGTTTTTACGTCGACATCGCGAAAGCGCTCGCCGACGACATGGAAGCCGAGCTCGAGATCACCGAGACGACCTGGGGCAATTCGGTGCTCGATCTGCAGTCCAACAAGATCGACATCTTCTTCGGCCTCAACCCGACGCCGAAGCGCGCGCTGGTGGTCGATTTCTCGATTCCCGTCTTCAACAACGCCTTCGGCTTCCTCGCGAAAAAGGATTTCAAGCCGAAGACCTGGGCCGAGCTGAATTCGCCCGACATCAAGATCGCCGTCGACCAGGGCTCCTCGCACGACCAGGTCGTCAGCCGCCTGATCCCGAAGGCGCAGATCTCGCGCCTGAAGACGGCGGATGACGCCACCGCCGCGCTGCAGACCGGCCGCGTCGACGCGCAGTGCCTGATCACCATGCTCTCGCTCACGGTGTTGAAGAAGAATCCCTCGCTCGGTCAGTTCGTGCTGCCGACGCCGATCTTCGCCACCACCTCGAACGCCGGCTTCCGCCGCGAGACCGACAAGACCTGGCGCGACTACGTCAACACCTGGATCGACTTCAACAAGGGCCTCGGCTTCATCCGCACCGCGATCCTCACCAACATGGAGCTCGTGGGGGTGACGGAAGCGGACATTCCGCCGGGCGTGACGTTGTAGTGTGGTGAGATTGGCTCGAGTTCGATCCGCACACTCTGCTGCGCTCCCTCTCCCGCTTGCGGGAGAGGGTTGGGGAGAGGGTATTTCCACAATGAAGAACCCCGATGAGGAGAGAGCCCTCACCCGGCGCTTCGCGCCGACCTCTCCCGCAAGCGGGAGAGGTGCAGCGAGACTGCGGCGCCAGTATTCCAAGCTTTCGACGGCTGAGTAGCGCAACATGTATCAGTGGGACTTCGGCATCCTCTGGGGCTATCGCTGGCTCTTCCTGAACGGGCTCGGCGTCACCGTCGGCTTCACCGTGGTCATCGTGCTGCTCGGGCTGCTGTTCGGCCTCATCGCCGCGCTCGCGATGCTGTCGCGCTTTGGCTGGCTGCGCGGCATTGCGCTGACCTTCGTCGAGGCGTTCCGCTGCACGCCGATCCTGGTGCAGCTGATCTGGTTCTATTACGCGCTGCCGATCCTCGCCGGCGTCGAGATGACGCCGATCACGGCTTCGGCGCTGGCACTGTCGCTCTATGGCGGCTCGTTCTATTCGGAAATCATCCGCGGCGGCATCGTCTCGATCGACAGCGGCCAGTCCGAAGCAGGCGCCGCGCTCGGCATGACGCCGCGCCAGGCCATGATGCGCATCGTCCTGCCCCAGGCGATCAAGCGCATGATCCCGGCGCTGATGAACCAGTCGATCATCCAGTTCAAGAACACCTCGCTGGTCTCGGTGCTCGCGGTGCCCGACCTCGTCTATCAGAGCCAGGTCGCCGCGCATGACAGCTACCGGCCGCTCGAGACCTACACCGCGGTGGCGCTCGCCTATGCCGCGATCCTGATTCCCCTGACCATCATCGTGCGGCGGGGCGAGAAGCGTCTGGCGGTCAGCGAATGAGCGATACGTCCAAAGATACTTGCAAGGATACTTGCAAGATCGAGATCCGCGGCTTGCGCAAAAGCTTCGGCAGCAACGAGGTGCTGAAAAACATCAACCTCGACGTCGCCAAGGGCGGCGTGGTCGCGCTGATCGGGCCGTCGGGCTCCGGCAAGTCGACGCTGCTCCGCTGCATCAACCTGCTGGTCGTGCCCGATGGCGGCAGCGTCCGTGTCGGCGAGACGCGTTTCGCATTCGGTGAAGGCGCGAAGCTGCCTGATGTGAAGACGTTGGCAAAATTCCGCGCCACCACCGGCATGGTGTTCCAGCATTTTAATCTCTTCCCGCACATGACGACCCTCCAGAACGTCATGGAGGGGCCCGTCACGGTGCGCCGCATGCCGAAGGCAGGCGCCGAGAAATTGGCGCGAGCGCAACTGGCAAAGGTCGGGCTTCTGGAAAAGGCCGATCAATATCCGGCGACACTCTCGGGCGGACAGAAGCAGCGCGTCGCTATCGCGCGGGCGCTCGCGATGGAGCCGGACGTGATGCTGTTCGATGAAGCGACCTCCGCGCTCGATCCAGAGCTCGTCGGCGAGGTGCTGGGCGTGATGCAGCAGCTCGCTTCCGAAGGCATGACCATGGTGATCGTGACGCATGAGATCGCCTTTGCCCGCGAGGTCGCGGGCCGCGTGGTGTTCATGCGCGGCGGCGTCGTGGTCGAGGACGGCCCGGCGCGGCAGGTGATCGACAGCCCGCGCGAGGCCGCGACGCGCGCCTTCCTCAGCCATTTCCACCGCACCGGCGCGTTGCCGCCGGCCACCACAGCATCCTGATGTCAGATATCGATCGCGTCTATCTCGTCACCGGTGCCGCCAGCGGTATCGGCCGCGCCACGGCAAAGCTGCTCGCCGCGCCCGGCATTGGGCTCGTTCTGCATACGCGCGCGAACGAGGACGGACTTAGGGCGAGCGCGGCGGACGCCGAAGCATGCGGTGCGGCCGTTGCAACATGTCTCGGCGATCTCGCCAATGAAGTGGCTGTGACGCTTGCATGTGCGACTGCGCATCTCAATTTTGACCGGCTTGACGGATTGATCCTGGTTGGAGGCCACGCCCGCCGCGGCAGTCCGATCGGCACGCCCGCAGATCAATTCCTGCAGGCTATGGACGAATCCGCCCTCGCCTTCACACGTTTCGTCAAGGCCGCGCTTCCGCTCCTGCGTGCAGGCCGCGATGCGCGGATTGTCGCGGTGTCGTCCTTCGTCGCACACGCAATCCGCCCTGATTTCGCGCCCTTCGCGGCAACGGCCGCGAGCCGCGCTGCACTGGAAGCCCTGGTACGGCTCACCGCGGTCGAGCTCGCCGGCGACGGCATCACTGTCAACGCGGTTGCGCCGGGCCTCATCGTCAAGGACAAGCCGAGCGAGAGCCGACTTTCACCCGAGCAGATCGCCGCAACAGAAGCATTGATCCCGATGCGCCGTCGCGGACGGCCGGAGGAAGTGGCCGAGATCATCGCCTTCCTGGCGTCACCGAAGGCATCCTATGTCACCGGCCAGGTCTGGCACGTCAATGGAGGCCTGACATGACCGAAGCGACCGTCGAGCGTCTTAGGCTGTTCCTGATCGAAAGCCCGATCAAGATGGCGCGGCTTCAGGGCGTCGGCAACGTCAAGGGCACAGTGAAGCGCGTGCTGCTCGAGCTCACCGCGAGCGACGGTGTGGTCGGCTGGGGCGAAGCGGCGCCGTGGGAGGTGTTTACGGGAACGCCGGAGGCGGCGTTCTCCGCGCTCGACATCTACTTGCGTCCGATCCTGCTCGGCAAGCCGGTGCGCCGCATCCGCGCGCTGATGGCGGAACTCGAGCGCGCGCTGGTTGGACATGCCGAAGCAAAAGTCGCAATCGAGATGGCGCTGCTCGACATCGTCGGCAAATCGGCGGGACTTTCGGTCGCCGATCTGCTCGGCGGCCGTGTGCGCGACTCGATCCCCCTCTCCTTTTCGATCGCCGATCCCGATTTCGCCGCCGACCTCGAGCGCATGCGCAAAATGGTTCCGGACGGCAACGTCATCTACAAGGTCAAGACCGGCGTGAAGCCGCATCGCGAGGACCTCGATCACCTCGCGGCGATCCGCAAGGAGTTCGGCGACAAGGTCGATCTTCGCGTCGACTACAACCAGGCCTTGGCGCCGTTCGGCGCCATCAAGATCCTGCGCGATATCGAGCAATTTTCGCCGACCTTCATCGAGCAGCCCGTGCCGCGTAGATATCTCGACGTCATGGCACAGCTCACAGCGGAGCTGGAGACACCCGTGCTCGCCGACGAGAGCTGCTTCGAGCGCCGCGACATGATGGACGTGGTGCGCCGGCAAGCTGCTGACGCCGTGTCCATCAAGCTGATGAAGGCCGGCGGCCTGTTCGAGGCGCAAGCCATCATGGCGATCGCCGATGTCGCCGGGCTGCCCGGCTATGGCGGCACGCTGTGGGAAGGCGGCATCGGGCTCGCCGCCGCCACGCAGCTCATCGCGGCAACGCCCGGCATCTCGCTTGGCTGCGAATTCTACATGCCGCACCACGTACTGACCGAGGACGTCCTGGAGGAGCGCATCCCGAACCGAGGCGGCCATGTCGTCGTGCCCGATGGTCCGGGGCTTGGCATCCGCGTCAGCGAAGCCTCAGTCCGCGCCAACGCGCGCGTGCTGGCGGAGGCGTGAGGAGCGTCGGCATGGCCGCCGGCGCCAGCCACAAACTCAATCGTCGTCCCGGGCAAGCGTCAGCGCAGACCCGGGATCCATAACCACAGGATTGAGTTTGGCGAAGACTCGGGGTTACCAACTCGCGCCATGACTCCTTCCTGGGATTATGGGTCCCGGATCTGCGCTCCGCTTCGCTGCGCTTGTCCGGGACGACGATCGAGTATGCGGACTCCGCGGAGCACGATCCTTCCCCTAACGGAATCGCTGTCGTATGGTCGGAGCCAACACTCAGGGGTTCCTGCCCTCGCCGCCCGATCGCGCCGGGCCTTTCGGAAACACTTTCATGCCTGATCCCGCCTGGTCGCTGCACTCCCGCCTGAAAGAGGACACCATCGATATCGGCGACCTGCCGTTGTCGAAAGTGCTGGTCATCAAGGACGCGCATTACCCCTGGCTGTTGCTGGTGCCGCGCCGTGCGGATGCGGTCGAGATCATCGATCTCGACGAGGTCCAGCAGGCGCAATTGATGACGGAGATCACGCGCGTCTCCCGGGCGCTGAAAGAGACCACCAAATGCGACAAGCTCAACGTCGCAGCGCTTGGCAACCTCGTGCCGCAGCTTCACGTGCACATCATCGCGCGCCGCACCAGCGACGCTGCCTGGCCGCGCCCGGTCTGGGGGGTGATGCCGCCGTTGGCGCATGACGCCGAAGAGGTGCAGAACTTCATCAGCGCGCTTCGCCGCAAGATCTGGTTGGGTTGAAAGAACGATTGGGTTGAAAGAACAATAATGTCAGCATTCGACTCGTTTCCGCTGGGGCAGCCGGCCTTCGTCACCAACGTCCTCGATCGCGCCGCGCATCTGCGCCTCAATGACGAAAAACTCTTCGCACTCGAACAGAACCCGTCGTCGCGCGCTTATGTGATCTACCGCGACTCGCTCCTGGTGAAGCGCGAGGGCGAGCGCGTCCGCGCCCTGCTCTCGATCGATGAAGCCACCAAATGCGGCGCCAATCCCGGCACGATCTTCCTGGGGCTGCGCGATGGCGCTGCGGTGTTCGGCATGGGCATGCCGCAGGCGGCGGCCGAAAAACTCATCGGCAGTGAGGACTATAGCGTGACCGAATTGCGCGGCATGGCCATGCAAGGCGCGATTCCGCCGCAGGAGCTGTCCGCGATCGCGATGGCGAAGTCGATGGTCACCTGGCATCAGCGCCACGGCTATTGTGCCAATTGCGGTGCGCGCAGCGCGATGAGGGAAGGCGGCTGGAAGCGCGAGTGTCCTGCTTGCAAGGTCGAGCATTTTCCGCGCACCGACCCGGTCGTGATCATGCTGGTCGCCTCCGGCGACAAGTGCCTGCTCGGCCGCCAGAAGCAGTTTCCGCCGGGCATGTATTCCTGCCTCGCCGGCTTCGTCGAGGCGGCCGAGACCATCGAGGACGCGGTGCGCAGGGAGATCTTCGAGGAATCCGGCATCCGCTGCACCGATGTGCAGTATTACATGACGCAGCCCTGGCCCTACCCGTCGTCACTGATGATCGGCTGCAGCGCACGCGCGTTGACCGATGAGATCACCGTCGACCACTCGGAGCTGGAGGACGCGCGCTGGTTCAGCCGCGACGAGGCCCGGCTGATGCTGACGCGGACGCATCCGGACGGGCTTGCCGGCCCGCACCCCTTCGCCATCGCCCATCATCTGGTCGGCCGCTGGTTGCAGGGCAAGGACGGCGTATAGCGGCGACCGCCGATGTCCGCCAAAACGATCGCGCCACGCATCCTCTGCATCGGCATCCCCGTGCGCGACCTCACCTTCCGCGTGGAAGGCGTGCCCGAGCATGGCAGCAAGGCGAACGCCACGCATCTGGAGGAGATCTGCGGCGGCAACGCGCTCAACGCCGCGATCACCATCGCGCGGCTCGGCGGCCGCGTCGCCTTCGCGGGACCGATGGGTGATGCGCAGGAAACCTCAAGTGGCTTCATCCTCGAGCGCATGGCGCAAGAGGGCATCGATGCCAGACACGTCGTGCGCATGCCGGGCCTGACGACGCCGGTCTCGGCGATCATGATCGACGCGAGCGGCGAGCGCACCCTCGTCATCTATCGCGATCCCAAACTCTGGACAGTGAAGCTGCCTGATGCCGACGCGCTGCTCGGCGATTGCGACGCGATTTTGGTCGAGAGCCGCTGCGCCGAATTCGCCCTTCCCCTCTGCGCCGAGGCGCGACGCCGCGGCATAGCCGTCATCGTCGGCGTCGACCGCGCGATGTCGCAAGGCGATGGCCTCTTCGCGGTCACCTCGCACATCCTGTTCGCCAGCGAGCAGTTGCAGGAAACGGCCGGTGTTGCCGACGACGGTGGAGCGCTGAAGACGCTTGCGAGGCTGACACCGGCATTCGTCGCCGCCACCCGCGGCCCGCGCGGCACGATCTGGCTGAACGAGCGGGGTGGGCTGGAGGAGACGGCGGCCTTTCCGGTTCATGCCGTGGATACGCTCGGCGCGGGCGACGTCTTCCATGGCGCGTTTGCCCTTCGCCTCGCCGAAGGCGTGGAGGCCCGGGAGGCGCTTCGATTCGCCGCGGCCGCGGCCGCGCTGAAATGCACTCGCTTTGGTGGCGGCCTCGCCGCGCCGCAACGCATTGAAGTTGAAGGGCTTTTGCTCGGAAGCTAACCAGCGCGGGCACCCTGTCGCCTGAATATCAGCTTGCTCTAGAAGATTTTTCTATATATGAGGGGTTTCGACCCCTGAAATGGAAAAAAGTTCCTCAAATGAGCGACCTCGCCGTCCAACTCCCAGAGACCAACCGCCGCCTCGACGCCATCGACCGCAAGATTCTGATGGTCCTCCAGGAAGATGCCTCCCTGTCGGTTGCCGAGATCGGCGACCGGGTCGGACTATCCTCCACGCCTTGCTGGAAGCGCATCCAGCGTCTGGAGGCCGATGGGGTGATCCTCAAGCGGGTGGCGCTGGTCGACCAGAACAAGATCGGGCTCGGCATTTCGGTGTTCGTGTCGGTCGAGAGCGCCGACCATTCGGAGGCCTGGCTGAAGAAATTCGCCGAGGCCGTCAGCGCTATGCCCGAGGTGATGGAGTTCTACCGCATGGCGGGCGATGTCGATTACATGCTGCGCGTCGTGGTCGCGGACATGCAGGCCTATGACGTCTTCTACAAGAAGCTGATCAGCGCCGTGCCGCTCAAGAACGTCACCTCGCGCTTCGCCATGGAGAAGATCAAGTCGGTCACCGCACTGCCGATCCCGGCGGTGGTGGCGGCTTAGGCTTCGAATCTCACCACAACGGAACTGTCATCGCCCGACTTGACCGGGCGATCCAGTACTCTGAGACGTTCGTTATTGAACCGAGAAGCCGCGGCGTATTGGATGCCCCGCCGGAGCCTGTCATCGGGCTCGCCGAAGGCGAGACCCGGTGGCGGGGCATGACAGCGGTGAAAGAGGCGGGAGCCTCGCTCAAATCTTCTGATTGTACTCGCCGACTTCCGGATGCGTGCGCAGCACGCTATTCACCATCTCGAACATGTCGTGCATGCGCTGCTCGGAGACCGGGCTTTCGACCACCACGACGAGCTCGGGCTTGTTCGAGGATGCGCGCACCAGGCCCCAGCTTCCGTCCTCCACCGTGACACGCACGCCGTTGACGGTGACGAGATCGCGGATCGCCTGGCCGCCGATCTTCGCACCGCCCTTCTGAAGACCTTCAAAGTGCTTCACCACGGCGTCGACGACGCCATACTTGGCCTCATCGGCACAGTGCGGCGACATGGTCGGCGACGACCAGGTTTTTGGCAGCGCGTTCTTCAGATCCGCCATCGTTTTACCGGGGGCGCGGTCAAGCATGTCGCAGATCGCGATCGCGGAGACGAGGCCATCATCATAGCCGCGTCCGAATGGTTTGTTGAAGAAGAAGTGGCCCGACTTCTCGAACCCGGCAAGCGCGCCCATCTCGTTGGTGCGGCGCTTCATGTAGGAATGGCCGGTCTTCCAGTAGGCGGTCTTCGCGCCCTGCTTCTGCAGCACGGGATCGGTGATGAACAGGCCGGTCGACTTCACGTCGACGACGAACTGCGCGTCCTTGTGGATCGCCGACATGTCGCGCGCCAGCATCACGCCGACCTTGTCGGCAAAGATCTCCTCGCCCGTATTGTCGACGACGCCGCAGCGATCGCCGTCGCCGTCGAAGCCGAGGCCGACGTCGGCCTTGTGATGCAGCACGGCGTCGCGGATCGCGTGCAGCATCTCCATGTCCTCGGGGTTCGGATTGTACTTCGGGAAGGTGTGGTCGAGCTCGGTGTCGAGCGGGATCACCTCGCAGCCGATCGCCTCCAGCACCTGCGGCGCGAATGCACCGGCGGTGCCGTTGCCGCAGGCCGCGACCACCTTGAGCTTGCGCTTCAGCTTCGGACGGTTGGTGAGATCGGCGATATAGCGCGCCGGATAATTTTCGTGGAACTGATAGGAGCCGCCGACCTTGTTCTTGAAATCGGCGCCCAGCACGATCTCCTTCAGCCGCGTCATCTCATCGGGGCCGAAGGTCAGCGGACGGTTGGCACCCATCTTCACGCCGGTCCAGCCATTGTCGTTATGCGAGGCCGTGACCATGGCGACGCAGGGCACATCCAGGTCGAACTGCGCAAAATAGGCCATCGGTGTCACGGCGAGGCCAATGTCATGCACCTTGCAGCCCGCCGCCATCAGGCCGGAGATCAGCGCATATTTGATCGAGGCCGAATAGCCGCGGAAATCGTGCCCGGTGACGATCTCCTGTTTGACACCGAGCTCGGCGATCAGCGCACCCAGCCCCATGCCGAGCGCCTGCACGCCCATCAGGTTGATTTCTTTCTGAAACAGCCAGCGCGCGTCGTATTCGCGAAAGCCTGTGGCCTTCACCATCGGCTCGGATTCGAAGGCATAGGTGTTGGGCAGCAGCGCGGATTTCGGCTTGGGAAACATCGAGACAATCTCGTTAATGGGCAGGAGGAATATACCGCAGGCATAGCGAATGCTCAGGCCGAGCGGAAGGCGGGATCGGCGGCTTATGGCGGATAATTGCGGCAGTTTGGTAACGGGGAAACCTTACCCGCCGCCCTTCAAATCAACGCAACAAAGCGAAATGAAGCCCGGAGCGACCCGCGCTATTGCTCCAGCACCATCTGGCCGTTGGCGTATTCGAAGCGCCTCAGCTTGGACAGAAAGGAAAGCCCGAGCAAATTCTCCGACAGCGCCTCGTCCGGCAACACCATGGCATCGACGTCGCGAACGATGAGGCCGCCGACGTCGAGCATGGCGATGCGGGTGCGCGCGCCCTTGATGGTGCCGTTGGCGGTGGCGACGCTGGCGTTGTAGTCGCCGCGCGACGGGCGCAGGCCGAAACGGGCAGCCGAGGTCTCATTCAGCGCCACCACGGAAGCGCCGGTGTCGACCATGAAGCCGATGCGCTGACCGTCGATGCGCCCCTCGGTCTGAAAGTGGCCGCGGGCGTCGGGCGGGATGCTGACGCTGCGATTGCTCGCTTGCGGCGCGGCCGCCTGCACTGCGGCCATCTGGCGCGGCGCCGAGGTGGCGGAGGCGGAGCTCATCTTGTCGGCCATCTGCGCCATGAATGTGCCCAGCCCAATCATGATGGCCGCGAAGATCATAATGTTACGCATGGCACCACTCGGAACCGAAAACACGATTTCAGCACGCTACGCGTCCCTCCGCGAGCGAGCTTGCGGCCGGGACGCCGCCATTTTGGCGAAAAGCGTGACGGAAGGGTTAATGCGACCGCGTGGCAACACCACAAAGCCCTCATCCTGAGGAGCCCGCGAAGCGGGCGCCTCGAAGGATGGCCGCGGGTACGAGCGGGGCCTGCATGGTTCGCCCGGCGATGCGCAGCATCGTCCGGAGACGCGCGTTCCGCGCTCCTCACCATGAGGGTCTGCCCCGGTTTACGTCCCGCGCGGCTTGGCACGCCGGGTCGGGAGCGCATTCGCTGGATCGTCCGGCCAGGGATGGCGCGGATACCGGCCGCGCAGGTCGGAGCGGACCGCGATGTAGCTACCACGCCAGAAGCCGGGCAGGTCGCGCGTCACCTGCACCGGGCGCTGTGCCGGAGACAGCAGTTCGAGAACGAGCGGCACCTTGCCGCCCGCGATGGACGGATGAGTGTTGAGGCCGAACAGTTCCTGGAGCCGGACGGCGATGGTCGGGCCCTGCTCGGCCTCGTAATCGATCGCGAGCATCGTCCCGGTCGGCGCCTCGAAATGGGTGGGCGCCTCGCGTTCGAGCCGTGCGCGCAGCTCCCACGGCAGCAGCGCCATCAGCGCCTCGGAGAGGTCGCCGGCGGCGACGTCCTTCAGCGCCGTCTTGTCGTAGAGCGCGGGCACCAGCCAGTCATCGCGCCGCGCGATCAAGGCGGCGTCGGACAGATCGGGCCAGCTCTCGCCTTCGGCCTTGCGCAGGAACATCACGCGGTCGCGCCATTGAATGGCGGCTTTCGACCAGGGCAACCGATCGAGACCGGCGGCAATCAGGCCGTCGGCGAGGAGGCGGGCCGTCGTCTCGGACGGCGTGAGCGTGAGCGGCGCCTCGGACAACGTGATGGCGTGCAGCGCACGTTTGCGACGTGCGCGCAGCGCCATTGCACCGCGATCGAAGGAAATCTCGTCCGAGGTTTCGATGTGCTCGGCGAAGTGACCTTCAATATCGTCCTCGCTGATCGGCGCGGCAAGCAGGATGCGTCCGCTCGCCGCCGTACCCGTCATCTCGGCCACCGCTATGTAGGGCGCGCGCGCAAGGGAAGACGTCTGCTCGACGGCCGCGCCGCGGCCGTTGGCGAGCACGAAGCTGCCGTTGCCGCGGTTGCGCGCAACGCGGTCGGGGAAGGCGTAGGCGAGCATGATGCCGGTGCGCAAGTCGCCCTGCCTCGGCGTCCCATTCTCCGATGACGCGACTTGCGAGGCCCAGCGTCGTGCGAGGTCGCGGGCGCTGGTGGCACGCGGTGAGCGGTCGCGGCGGAATTGGTCGAGACGATGGTCGAGATCGACGCTGTCGCCGCCGAGCCCGCGCTCGGTGAGGATCGCGGCGATTTCGGCGGCGGCCCCGCCGCTGCCAGCGCGATGCGAATCCACGATCATGCGTGCGAGCCGCGGTGGCAGCGCCAACGCGCGCAGGCTCTTGCCTTCCGCGGTGATGCGACCGTCGGCATCGAGCGCGTTGAGCTCGGCAAGCAGGCTGTTTGCCTCTTTCAGGGCGGGCTGAGGCGGCGGATCGAGAAACGAGAGCGCGGCAGGATCGC
This sequence comes from Bradyrhizobium sp. UFLA05-108, assembly GCF_059803455.1. NCBI lineage: Bacteria > Pseudomonadati > Pseudomonadota > Alphaproteobacteria > Hyphomicrobiales > Nitrobacteraceae > Bradyrhizobium > Bradyrhizobium sp. UFLA05-108. The sequence continues at coordinate 118,249 of NZ_JBANAZ010000012.1, forward strand.
TGACGCCCCATTGCGCAAGATCCAGCACGAGCGAGGAGAGGTCCGCGCTCAGAATTTCAGGCTGCGTGTAGGGCGCGAGCGAGGCGGTCTGCGGCTCGTCCCAGAGCCGGTAGCACACGCCGGGCTCGGTGCGGCCGGCGCGGCCGCGGCGCTGATCGACCGCAGCGCGCGAAGCTCGCACGGTCTCTAGCCGCGTCAAGGCGATATCGGGCTCATAGCGCGGCACGCGGGCGAGGCCGCAATCCACGACGATGCGCACGCCCTCGATGGTGAGCGAGGTCTCCGCGATCGAGGTCGCCAGCACCACCTTGCGCGTGCCCTTGGGCGCCGGCGCGATGGCGCGGTCCTGCACGGCGGCATCCAGCGCGCCGAACAACGGCACGATCTCGATTGCAGCATCATGGATGCGTTCGGCGAGAAAGTTCTGCGTGCGCCGGATCTCGGCCGCGCCGGGCAGGAACGCCAGCACCGAGCCGGCGTCAGTGCGCAGCGTAGAGGCAATCGCATCCGCCATCTGCCGCTCCAGCGGGGCGTCCGCCTTGCGGCCGAGATAGCGCGTCTCGACCGGGAACGCACGGCCCTCGCTCTCGACGACGGGCGCTTCCCCCAGCAGCCTCGCCACCCGGGCGCCGTCCAGCGTCGCCGACATCACGAGGATGCGCAGATCCTCGCGCAGGCCCAATTGCGCATCGCGCGCCAGCGCGAGACCGAGATCGGCATCGAGCGAGCGCTCGTGGAATTCATCGAACAGGACGGCGGCAACGCCTGTCAGTTCGGGATCGTCGAGGATCTGGCGGGTGAAGATGCCTTCCGTCACCACCTCGATGCGGGTCGCACGCGAGATTTTCGAACCGAAGCGGACGCGATAACCGACGGTCTCGCCGGCGCGCTCGCCGAGCGACTTGGCCATGCGGTCGGCGCTCGCGCGCGCCGCGATGCGCCGCGGCTCCAGCACGATGATCTTCTTGTCCCTGGCCCAGGGCGCATCCAGCAGCGCCAGCGGCACGCGCGTGGTCTTGCCGGCACCAGGCGGCGCCACCAGCACGGCAGCATTATGCGCTTCCAGCGTGCGCGACAGGTCGTCGAGCACCGCATCGATCGGTAGGGGCGTGTCGAAGCTGCGAGCCAATATCCGGCATCCGTCATCGCCCGCCTCGTGCGAAATGGCGGACTAAAGAGGGCGATCCAGTAAACTCAGACCCTCGTCACCGACGAGGGTCGAGCATACTGGATACCCCGCCTTCGCGGGGTATGACAACAAGATGCGGCGATCAAACCTGCCCGGCGGGTCGTCCGACGCTCTCATAGACGAAGCCGGCGGCTTCCATGTCTTCGGGACGATAGATGTTGCGCAAATCGACCACGACCGGCTGCACCATGGTCTCCTTCAGCCGATCGAGATCGAGCGCGCGGAATTGCACCCATTCGGTGACGATGACAAGCGCGTCCGCGCCCTTGGCGCAGGCATACGCATCCTCGCAATATTCGATCGCCGGCAGCTCGTGCTTGGCCTGGTCCATGCCGACCGGGTCGTAGGCGCGCACCTTCGCGCCCATGTCGAGCAGTCCGGTCACCAGCGGGATCGACGGCGCATCGCGCATGTCGTCGGTGTCGGGCTTGAAGGTGAGACCGAGCACGCCGATGGTCTTGCCGCGCAGCGCGCCGCCAAGCGCGTGGCTGACCTTGCGCGCCATCGCGCGCTTGCGGTTCTCGTTGACGGCAAGCACGGATTCGACGATGCGCAGGCTCACATCATAGTCCTGCGCGATCTTGATCAGGGCCTTGGTGTCCTTCGGGAAGCAGGATCCGCCGAAGCCCGGGCCCGCATGCAGGAACTTGGTGCCGATGCGGTTGTCCAGGCCAATGCCGCGCGCGACCTCCTGGACGTTGGCGCCGACCTTCTCGGACAAATCGGCGATCTCGTTGATGAAGGTGATCTTGGTCGCCAGAAACGCGTTGGCGGCGTACTTGATCATTTCCGCGGTGCGGCGCGCGGTGAACATCAGCGGCGCCTGGTTCAGCGACAGCGGACGGTAGATGTCGCTCATCACTTTTCGGCCACGCTCGTCATTCGTGCCTACCACGATGCGATCAGGGAACTTGAAATCGCGGATCGCTGCGCCCTCGCGCAGGAATTCAGGATTGGACGCGACCACCACATCGGCCTTCGGATTGGTCTCGCGGATGATGCGTTCGACCTCGTCGCCGGTGCCGACCGGAACCGTGGACTTGGTAACGACGACCGTGAAACCGGAAAGCGAGGCAGCGATCTCCCGCGCGGCGGCGTAGACGTAAGACAAGTCAGCATGACCATCGCCGCGCCGCGACGGCGTGCCGACCGCGATGAACACGGCGTCCGCCTCCGCAACCGGCCCCGAAAGGTCGGTCGTGAAGCTCAGGCGCTTGGCCTTCACGTTGGTCTCGACCAGCGAGTCCAGCCCCGGCTCGTAGATCGGGATCTCGCCGCGGTGGAGCGCGGCGATCTTGCGCTCGTCCTTGTCGACGCAGGTGACGTCATGGCCGAAATCCGCAAAGCACGCACCGGAAACCAGCCCTACATAGCCCGTGCCGATCATGGCAATTCGCATGAAAAACCTGCCTGTCTTGGTTAACGCATGATGACGCTTTGGAGCGGTCTTAAAGCATTTTCAGGTCCGCGGGGAAGAGGCTGATCCCCAGAAAAACGGCAAGAAGACCGGCATGTGATTTGTACAGTAAAGGGGACCGAAACCTGCCGCCGGCATACTGTGCCTCGCTCTTGGGCGGTAAGCGCCTCGAAAAGGGACACCATGACACCAATTGGCACGATCGCGGCAAGCGGAGGCTCCAAGACCTCGCCGCCGGCGCGCGTCGATTGGGTCGATTATGCCAAGGGCATCTGCATCGTCATGGTCGTGATGATGCACTCGGTGATCGGGGTTGAGCTCGCTGCCGGCGAACCCGGGTTCATGCATGGTCTGGTCGCCTTCGCAAAGCCGTTCCGGATGCCGGATTTCTTCCTGATTTCGGGACTATTCTTGCCGCTCGTGATCGACCGCGACTGGCGAATCTATCTCGACCGCAAGGTCGTGCATTTCGCCTATTTTTATGTCCTCTGGGTGACAATCCAGTTTGGCTTCAAGGCGCCGGCTTTCGCAGCCGAAACGGGCTGGCGCGATGCGGGCCTTCTGTACCTCGAATCATTCATCGAGCCGTTCGGCACGCTCTGGTTCATCTACCTGCTGCCGATCTTCTTCGTCGTCACAAAACTGACACGACGAATCCCGCCGCTCGCGATCTGGCTCGCAGCAGTGCTGCTGGAGACGGCCCGCATCGCAACAGGATGGACCGCCATCGACGAGTTCTGCGCGCGCTTCGTCTATTTCTACTCCGGTTATCTGTTTGCCGATTACGTGTTCGCGTTGTCGGAACGCGCGCGCAGGCATCCCGCCGTTGCCCTTGCCGCGCTTGGCGCGTGGGCGCTCATCAATGCGGGTCTCGTCGCACGCGGCGCAAGCGAATGGCCGATGATCTCGCTTCTGCTCGGCTTCTCCGGAGCCGTCGCCATCGTAACGCTGGGCACGCTGCTCGCGCATTCGCGCTGGCTCAACTTTCTTCGGTTCTGCGGCGAGCATTCGATCGTGATCTATCTCGCCTTCTTCCTGCCGATGGCCGCGACGCGGACGCTGCTGCTGCGCACCGGCATCGTTCCCGACATCGGCATGATGTCGGTGATCGTCACCATCGTGGGCGTGGTCGGTGCACTCTTGATCTGGCAGGCCGCGCTGCGCATGCATGCGAACTTCCTGTTCGAGCGGCCGAACGCCTTCTGGGTCGCGCCGAAGAAGGCGGGGCCGGTGTTGCAGGCGGCGGAATAGTTTCTCGCTCCGCGGTCGTCGCCCGGCTCGACCGGGCGACCCAGTCTTCCAGAGACAGCGGTTATTGACCGATGGGCCGCGGCGTACTGGATTCCCCGGTCAAGCCGGGGAATGACAGTGGGGATAGCGGCGCCAGCAGCCCAAAAATCGCCCCTCCAAGGCTGTCAAATGCCGCAAAAATTCATACATTGCGGCCATGCCCAAAACCTCCCCGAAGACCACCGCCAAAGCTGACTCCAAGGCTGCTGCGCCCAAGGCGGCCGCCGAAACCAAATCCGCTGCTGCCAAGCCTGCTGCCAAACCCGTGGCGGCGAAGAGGGCCGCCAAGGGTGATCACGTCTTCCTGGTCGACGGTTCCTCCTATATTTTCCGCGCCTATCACGCGCTGCCGCCGCTCAACCGCAAGTCCGACGGCTTGCAGGTCAACGCCGTGCTCGGCTTCTGCAACATGCTGTGGAAGCTGCTCCGCGACATGCCCGCGGACAACCGGCCGACGCATCTGGCGATCGTGTTCGACAAGTCGGAAGTCACCTTCCGCAACAAGATCTATCCCGACTACAAGGCGCACCGGCCGCCGGCGCCGGACGATCTCATTCCGCAATTCGCGCTGATCCGCGAGGCCGTGCGCGCCTTCGACCTGCCCTGCCTGGAACAGGTGGGCTTCGAGGCCGACGATCTGATCGCGACCTATGTGCGGCAGGCCTGCGAGCGTGGCGCGAGCGCGACCATCGTTTCCTCCGACAAGGATCTGATGCAGCTCGTCACCGACTGCGTCACCATGTACGACACCATGAAGGATCGCCGTATCGGCATTCCCGAGGTGATCGAGAAATTCGGCGTGCCGCCGGAGAAGGTGGTCGAGGTGCAGGCGCTCGCCGGTGATTCCACCGACAACGTGCCGGGCGTGCCCGGCATCGGCATCAAGACCGCGGCGCAACTGATCGTCGAATATGGCGACCTGGAGCAGCTTCTGTTCCGCGCGACCGAGATCAAGCAGCCGAAGCGGCGCGAAGCGCTGATCGAGAATGCCGAGAAGGCGCGGATTTCGCGCCAGCTCGTGCTGCTCGACGACAAGGTCGATCTCGAGGTGCCGCTCGACGATCTTGCCGTCCACGAGCCCGACGCGCGCAAGCTGATCGCCTTCCTGAAGGCGATGGAGTTCACGACGCTGACCCGCCGCGTCGCCGAATACGCCCAGGTCGATCCCGCCGATGTGGAGGCCGATCCCGGCTACAAGACCGGCGCCAGCGTGTTCTCGCCACTGCCGCCCTCGGACGTCGTGCCGGCGTCGGAAGCTGGCGCAGCAGCGCAAGCTGCGCCCAAGGAGGCCAACAAGGCCGCCGGCAAGGAAGACAAGGCCGCCAGTCCCAAGGGCACGCCGGTCTCGCTCGCCGAGGCCCGCGCGGAGGCCGCGCGCAAGACCAGGATCGACCGCGCCAAATATCAGACGATCAAGACCCTCGACCAGCTCAACGCGCTGATCGCGCGCATCCACGATACCGGCCATGTCGCGATCGAGGTGAAGGCAAGCTCGGAAGACCCGATGCAGGCCGATATCTGCGGCATCGCGCTGGCGCTCGGCGCTGATGATGCCGCCTATGTGCCGCTGGCCCACAAGCCGCCGGGCGGCGGCGCCGGACTGTTCGACGCCGGGCTCGCACCCGACCAGGTGAAATTCGAAGCGGCCGTTGCCGCGCTGAAGCCAGTGCTCGAATCGAATGGCATCCTGAAGATCGGATACAATGCCAAGTTCATCGCGGTGCTGTTGGCGCAGGCCGGCATCACACTATGCAACCATGACGACGCGGAATTGATCTCCTATGTGCTCGATGCCGGCCGGGGCTCGCACGCGTTGGAATCGCTCGCCGAGCGCTGGCTCGGCCACGCTGTGCTGGCCGAAAGCGAGCTCGTCGGCAGCGGCAAGAACAAGCTCACCTTCGACCAGGTCGCGATCGACAAGGCGACCGAGCATTCGGCCGAGCGCGCCGATGTGGCCCTGCGCTTATGGCACGTGCTGAAGCCGCGCCTTATCGCCGAGCACATGACCGCCGTCTACGAGACGCTGGAGCGTCCGCTCACCAGCGTGCTCGCGCGCATGGAACGTCGCGGCATCTCGATCGACCGCCAGGTGCTGTCACGCCTGTCGGGCGACTTTGCCCAGACCGCGGCGCGGGTGGAAGCCGAGATCCAGGAGATCGCCGGCGAGCCCGTCAATGTCGGCAGCCCGAAGCAGATCGGCGACATCCTGTTCGGCAAGATGGGACTTCCGGGCGGCACCAAGACCAAGACCGGCGCGTGGTCGACGACGGCCCAGGTGCTGGATGATCTCGCCGAGCAGGGCCACGGCTTCCCGAAAAAGATCTTGGAATGGCGCCAGGTCTCGAAGCTGAAATCGACCTACACCGACGCGCTGCCGACTTACGTCAATCCGCAGACCCATCGCGTGCATACGACCTACGCGCTGGCAGCGACCACCACCGGCCGGCTGTCGTCGAACGAGCCGAACCTGCAGAACATCCCGGTTCGCACCGAGGACGGGCGAAAGATCCGCCGCGCCTTCATTGCAACGCCTGGCCACAAGCTGGTCTCGGCCGACTATTCGCAGATCGAGCTTCGGCTGCTCGCCGAGATCGCCGACATTCCCGTGCTCAAGCAGGCCTTCAAGGACGAGCTCGACATTCACGCGATGACCGCGTCGGAAATGTTCGGCGTGCCGATCAAGGGCATGCCGAGCGAAATCCGGCGCAGGGCCAAGGCGATCAATTTCGGCATCATCTACGGCATCTCGGCGTTTGGCCTTGCCAACCAGCTCGGCATCGCGCGCGAGGAGGCCTCCGCCTACATCAAGAAGTATTTTGAGCGCTTCCCCGGCATCCGCGCCTATATGGACGAGACGCGCGATTTCTGCCGGAACCACGGCTATGTCACCACGCTGTTCGGCCGCAAATGTCACTACTGTGTATAAGAGACAGGCGCAGATGCTGCTTCAGGTGCATGACGAATTGATCTTCGAGGTGCCGGATGCGGAGGTGGAGGCGACGCTCCCGGTCGTGCAGCACGTGATGCAGGACGCGCCGTTCCCGGCCGTGCTGCTCTCGGTGCCGCTGCATGTCGATGCCCGCGCGGCGACCAATTGGGACGAGGCGCACTGACGGCGGACACTTGATGAAGATCGCAACGATCTCCGGCAGCTTGCGCGCCGGTTCGAGCAATACGGCTGCGCTGCGCGCAGCGGCTCTGCTCGCGCCTGTTGGCGTCGAAGTCGTGGCCTTCGAAGGAATTGCGGACCTGCCCTTCTTCAATCCGGATCTCGATGGCGACGACGTGCCTGCCCCGGTCGGCGCAATGCGCAACCTCATCGGAAGCGTGGATGGCCTCCTGATCTCCAGCCCCGAATATGCCCGCGGTGTCGCCGGCGTCCTGAAGAACGCGCTCGACTGGCTGGTCGGAAGCCATGAATTTCCGGGCAAGCCGGTCGCCTTGATCAACACGTCGCCTCGCGCCACGCACGCGCTTGCTGCCCTCACTCTCACCTTGGAGACGATGTCGGCCCGGATCGCAGAGGACGCTTGCGTGACGCTGCCCCTGCTCGGCGGTGCCTGGGACGAGCGTAGCATCGCCGCAGATCCTGCAGTCGCGGCGCCGCTGCGTTCGGCGATGGAACGTTTTGCCGCGTTCGTCAGGAGCGTGCAGGCCGACGTGTCCTAATTAATGAATTGTCCTGCGTGCAATTGCGCGATAGCGGCGCGGACCCTCGCATATTAGAACCAGAGCATCTCCCGCACGGGTTCTACCGATGCCCCACACATCCTCCCTGCTCGGCTTCGCCCTCGTCTGCTTCGGCATCGCGCTGACGCCGGGGCCGAACATGATCTATCTGATCTCGCGCTCGATCACGCAGGGGCCCGCATCCGGCATCGTCTCGCTCGGCGGCGTGGCGCTGGGCTTCGTGTTCTACATGCTGTGCGCGGCGTTCGGCATCACCGCGCTGCTGCTCGCCATTCCCTTTGCCTATGACGCGCTGCGCTTCGCCGGCGCCGGCTATCTGTTCTGGCTCGCCTGGCAGGCGGTGAAGCCGGGCGGACGCTCGCCGTTTCAGGTGAAGAAGCTCGCCGTCGACAGCCCGCGAAAACTGTTCGCGATGGGGTTCGTCACCAACCTGCTCAATCCCAAGATCGCGATGCTCTATCTGGCGCTGCTGCCGCAGTTCATCGACCCCGCCGTCGGCAGCGTGCTGGCGCAGTCGCTGGTGCTGGGTGCGATCCAGATCGCGATCAGTGTCAGCGTCAACGCGATGATTGCGCTTGCGGCCGGCTCGATCGCGCTGTTCCTGGCGACCCGCCCGAGCTGGATGCTGGTGCAACGCTGGCTGATGGGCACGGTGCTCGCCGGGCTTGCCGTGCGGATGGCGGTGGAAGCGAAGCGGGTATAGCCGAGCAGCAAAGCACATGCTCGTGTCCCGGACGCGCTGCAGCGCTCCCCGGCGATCCGAAGCATCGTCCGGTGCGCTGCTGCGCAGAGCCAGGACCTAATTCCACATGGGCCCCGGCTCTGCAGTGCACCGCTAACGCGCTGTACTGCGTCCGGGGCACGAGAGCCGACTGGTCGACTAATCCAGTTTCGCCTCAATCCCGCGCTTCACCGCGGGGCGCGCCATCAGCGCCTCGTACCAGCGCTTCACGTTCGGAAAATCCGCCAGCTCCACCTTGTGGCGCGGGTGGCGCCAGGCCCAGCCCAGGATGGCGAAATCGGCGACCGAGAGATCGCCCGCGACGAAGTCGCGGCCCTCGAGGCGGCGATCCAGCACGCCGTAGAGACGGCGCGTCTCGGCCATATAGCGCTTCAACCCGTAGGCGCGGTCCTGCTCGTTCTCCAGCGCGATGAAGTGATGCACCTGGCCGGGCATCGGTCCGAAGCCGCCCATCTGCCACATCAACCATTCATAGACGGGAACGCGGCCGGCCAGCGATTTCGGGAGGAATTTGCCGGTCTTCTCGCCGAGATAGAGCAGGATCGCACCGGATTCGAACACGCTGACGGGCTTGCCGTCCGGCCCCTCGGGGTCGACGATCGCCGGGATCTTGTTGTTCGGACTGAGCTTGAGGAACTCGGGCGCCATCTGTTCGCCCTTGGTGATGTTGACCGGGAAGACCTTGTAAGGGAGCCCCATTTCCTCCAGCGCGACCGAAATTTTTCGGCCGTTCGGCGTATTCCAGGTGTGGAGCTCGATGGTCATTTGCCGGTTTCCTTCCCGCTTTGTCTGGCACCCCACTACTCCAGGACGTCGCGGCCTTACAACCAGCGGTCCGGCATGGTGGCTGTCCGAAAGGCGCGGACGATCCCCTGTTGACGGTGGTTTTGCGGGGCCACCCCCCTCTGGCATGTCGGCTCTGTGGCGGATAAATTCCGCCTCCTCCAAAAGTGCCCCAGAGGGACCGTCGTGTCGAAATCAGCCTCCCGCGCCCGCTTGTTCGAAATCATCCGCCGGCGCTCCTTCGGCCGCGGCGAGGTGACGCTCGCGTCGGGCCGCAAGAGCGATTTCTATTTCAACCTGAAGCCGACCATGCTCGACCCCGAAGGGGCGACGCTGCTCGCCGAGCTCACCTATGAAGCGCTGAAGGACGACGAGCTCGATTTCATCGGTGGACTGGAGATGGGCGCGGTGCCACTCGCCGGTGCGCTCGCGCAGATCTCATGGATCAAAGGCCATCCGATCGCGGCCTTCTTCGTGCGCAAGAAGCCGAAGGAGCACGGCGCCAAGCTTGCCATCGAAGGCCTTGCCAAGGGCGAGACGCTTCAAGGCAAGCGCGTCGTGATCGTCGAGGACGTCACCACCACCGGCGGCTCGGCGCTGAAGGCGGTGGAATCGGTGCGCGAGGCCGGCGCCAATGTGGTGCTGGTGCTGACCATGGTCGACCGCGAGGAAGGCGCCAATGATACCTTCGGTCAGGCCGGCCTGCCGTTCCGCTCGCTCTACAAGGCGTCGGAATTTTTGAAGGGTTGAGACGGCAAGGCTCTGTCCATCGTCTTGCCCGGGCTTGTCCCCGGCCTTGACGCGATTCGATCCAACAACCGCCACGGTCATCGCTCATTTACTATCCGACACTATGGTGAATCAGCGCTGAGACACGTCGCTCTCGGTGCGGTTCGTGGCGTCGGGTGGAGTGGGCATTGCGTACAGATTTGTCCAATGTGCGTTGGCCGCACCGCGCGATGATTGTGGCTGCAACTGTTGCCACGCCGCTTCTCGTGGCGCCTGCCCCCGTGTCCGCCGAGGGCCTGTTCGACTTCTTCTTCAACGCACTACAGCGTCCGCAGCGCAGCGCGCCGCAGGCGAGTTCCTATATCGATCCCTTCGCGGCGGCGCAGCCGAATGGGCCCGCCCAGGATTCGCCGACGCGTTCGGCCGCCAGCGGTTCCGGTCCGGCGTTCTGTGTGCGCACCTGTGACGGCAAGTATTTCCCGCTGATGCGCGGCGTGGCCTCGCCGGCGCAGATGTGTCAGGCGTTCTGTCCTGCCACCACGACAAAAATCTATTTCGGCTCGAACATCGACGGCGCCACTTCGCAGACCGGCGAGCGCTATGCCGATAGCGAGAACGCGTTTGCCTTCCGCAAGGCGCTCCGTGCGGACTGCACCTGCAATGGCCGCGAGCCGGTCGGACTTGCGCCGGTGGACTTGGCGCTCGATACGTCGCTGAAGGCCGGTGACGTGATCGCGACGAGCGACGGTCTCGTTGCCTATACCGGCGTTCGCCTCGGCAACGAGCAGGCCGCCGACTTCACACCGGTCGCCTCCTATCCCGGCCTCACCGCACAGGTCCGCTCCCGCCTCGGCGAGATGAAGGTTGCGCCGGTGCGCGCCGAGACGGTGGCGACGGACGCGCCACCCCCTGAGATCGTGCGCGAGACGCCGCCGGATGTGACGGTGCCGAAGACGCCGACGCAGAAATCGGGCAGGCGCGCGGGGCTGAATTGACGCTTCGCGTCACCGTCCGATGATCACGCCGATCACGTTCGGCGCTGCCAGATACTTCTCCTCGATCGCCGCGCGCGCAGCGGCGCGGTTTTCCGGCGTGAGCAATCCGCGCTTCTCGGCGAGGATCATCCAGCAAAACCCCCACCAGTCCGTCAGCATGCCCGCGTCGTCGACGAGGTCATAACCTTGCTCGGCCGCGAAGATGCGCGCCTGCGCCTCGTCGAGCGTGTCGAGGAACAGGTGGTCCCCGGCCGAGAACAGGTCATCGCTGATGTCATCGATGGTGTAGCCCCAGATCGACTGGCACACCGCGTTGAACTCGCGATCGATCTGGTCGTCATCGACCGCGTAGCGCCGCGCCGCCTGATGCAGCCGCGACAGCGAGCGCGCGAAGTCGCCAATTCGGGTGAGGGCGAATTGATCAAAGGCAATGGTGGACATGTAGTCCTCGCGAAATCGGACAGACGCTAGATATTGTGTCGGCAACACGCCGAATCACAATGATATATCAAAGGCTTGCTAAACTGTTCTTAATTTGTTCTGTTGAACATTTGGCTGGCTGAAAAGCGTCGTCCTGGCGAAAGCCAGGACCCATTACCCCGGTCAGCGTTGCTCTTGCGAGATTGCCCCACCATGAGCGCAGGCAGCTACTACGTCTACATCCTGGCCAGCCGCCATCACGGAACGCTGTACATCGGCGTCACCAACGACATCCGTACGAGGCTTGAGCTGCACCGCTCCGGTCGCGGGTCGAAGTTCGTGCAGAAATACAAAATCTTCCGCCTCGTCCACCTCGAAGCATTCGCGACGCCGCAGGACGCTATCGCGCGCGAGAAGCAACTGAAGTTCTGGAAACGTGATTGGAAGATCAAGCTAATCGAACAAGAAAATCCCGATTGGAATGACCGGTCGGGCCTCATCTGACAGCCGGGGTAATGGGTCCTGGCTTTCGCCAGGACGACGATGGGGAGCGAGCCTTGGCTCCTACCTCCGCCCTCAATTCGCCGCCGACAGCATCCTGTCGCCGCAATAATTCGCGTAGAACTTGCCGCCGCATTGGCGCTTGATGGCGGCGCAGCGCGCGGCGGGTGTGGCGTTTTGGGGCAGGGAGAATGCGCAACTCACGCCGTCAGCGCTGCGGCGGATCTGGCCGGCGGCAAAGGCGGCGCTGGAGGCGGTGATGCAGATCACGAGCAGAGCGGCGGTGGCGATTTCGATCAGCAGTCTCATGGACGTACTCTCCCTCCACACCAAGGGCTGAATCCTTCACCAATCTAGCACGAAAATCCCCCTCTCTCCGTGCGCGACCGGGTTCCCAAAGCGGCCCATTCCTTGCATAAATTTACGCCAGCGCAGTGCACGGTCGCGCCGACAATGGTTCCGCTTCCGCGGCGAGCCGCGTAAGGTTTGCCGCGCACGATTTGGCGCGTAAGCTTTGTTCAGTGTCCCGAGACCAGGAAGTGACTGTTTTGCAAGAGCAATCGTCCCAGCCGAATTTTCCCGCAGCCGGCCAGCCCATCGACGAGCTGGCACTGGCGGAGATCAAGGGTGCGATCCTGGCAAAGCTGCGCCTTGCCATCGGCAAGGACGCGGGCATGGCGACCAGGCACGACTGGTACCAGGCCGCAGCTCTCGCGCTACGCGACCGTATCGTGCATCGCTGGCTCAGCGCGGAGAAGCGCAGCTACGATGCCGGACGCAAGCGCGTCTACTATCTCTCGCTCGAATTCCTGATCGGCCGTCTCTTCACCGACGCGCTGAACAACATGGGACTGCTCAACATCTTCGAGGTCGCACTCGGCGATCTCGGCGTCTCGCTCCCTGAGCTGCGCAAATGCGAGCCGGATGCCGCGCTCGGCAACGGCGGCCTGGGGCGGCTCGCCGCCTGCTTCATGGAGAGCATGGCGACGCTGTCGATCCCCGCGATCGGCTACGGCATCCGGTATGATTACGGCCTGTTCCGCCAGATCATCAATCAGGGCTGGCAGCAGGAATATCCGGACGAATGGCTGAGCTTTGGCAATCCCTGGGAATTGCAGCGGCCGGAAGTCATCTATCACGTCCATTTCGGCGGCGGCGTCGAGCATGTCGACGACAAGGGCCGTGACCGCTCGATCTGGCATCCGGCCGAGACCGTGCAGGCAATCGCCTATGACACTCCGATCGTCGGCTGGCGCGGCCAGCACGTCAACGCGCTGCGGCTGTGGTCGGCGCGCTCGCCCGATCCGCTGAAGCTCGACGTGTTCAATTCGGGCGACTATGTCAGCGCCTCGTCCGAGCAGGCGCGCGCGGAAGCGATCTGCAAGTTCCTCTATCCGAATGATGAGAGCCCGGCCGGCCGCGAGCTGCGCCTGCGGCAGGAATACTTCTTCGTCTCGGCCTCGCTCCAGGATCTTGTCAAGCGACATCTCTCCTCCGACGGACAGCTGCGCAGCCTGTCCATGAAGGTCGCGGTGCAGCTCAACGACACGCATCCGTCCCTTGCCGTGACCGAATTGATGCGGATCCTGATCGACCTGCACAATTTCCGCTGGGACGAGGCGTGGAAGATCACCGTCGCCACGCTCTCCTACACCAACCACACGCTGCTGCCAGAAGCGCTGGAAACCTGGCCGGTCGAGCTGTTCGAGCGGCTGTTGCCGCGGCATCTCGAGATCATCTACCGCATCAACGTTCAGCACCTCGCGCTGGCCGAAGCGCGCTGCCCCGGCGACATCGATTTCCGCGCCTCGGTCTCGCTGATCGACGAGAAGAGCGGCCGCCGCGTGCGCATGGGCCAGCTCGCCTTCGTCGGCTCGCACCGCATCAATGGCGTCTCGGCGATGCATTCGGACCTGATGCGCGAGACCGTGTTCCACGATCTCAACCATCTCTATCCTGGCCGCATCACCAACAAGACCAACGGCATCACCTTCCGCCGCTGGCTGATGCTGGCGAACCCGAAGCTCACCGACCTCTTGCGCGAGGCCTGCGGCGAGGCCGTGCTCGACGATCCCACGCAACTGATGCTGCTGGAAGCGCGCGCCAGCGATGTCGCGTTCCAGCAGAAATTCCGCGCGGTCAAGCATCACAACAAGACGGCGCTCGCGCGCGTGATCGGCGAGCGACTCGGCATCAAGGTCGACCCGGGCGCGCTGTTCGACGTGCAGATCAAGCGTATCCACGAATACAAGCGCCAGCTTCTCAACATCATCGAGACGGTCGCGCTGTACCAGGCGATCAAGGACAATCCCAACGGCAACTGGGTGCCGCGGGTGAAGATTTTTGCCGGCAAGGCGGCGGCGAGCTACCGCTACGCGAAGCTGATCATCAAGCTGATCAACGACGTCGCCGAGGTCGTCAACAACGATCCCGCGATCGGCGGCAAGCTCAAGGTCGCCTTCCTGCCCGACTATAACGTCAGCCTCGCCGAGGTGATCATTCCCGCGGCCGATCTCTCCGAGCAGATCTCGACCGCCGGCATGGAAGCCTCCGGCACCGGAAACATGAAGCTGGCGCTGAACGGCGCCATCACCATCGGCACGCTCGACGGCGCCAATATCGAGATCCGCGACCATGTCGGCGCGGAGAACATCGCGATCTTCGGCATGGAGGCTGGCGACGTGATGATCCGGCGCAAGCAGGGCCTGGATGCGGCCGACGTGATCCGCAGATCCCCGCAGCTCTGGCGCGCCATCAATTCGATCGGCAGCGGCGAGTTCTCGCCCGGCGATCCCGGCCGCTTCGAATCCATCGCGCATGCGCTGCGCTATCTCGACCATTACATGGTCAGTGCCGACTTCGATTCCTATTACGAGGCGCAGCGTAGCATCGACGCGCGCTGGCAGGTGGCGCCGGCCTGGACACGGGCCTCCATCCTCAACGTCGCGCGCATGGCCTGGTTCTCCTCCGACCGCACCATCCGCGAATATGCCGAAGAGATCTGGAACGTGCCGGTGAATCCGGTCACGCCGCCATTTCAGGAAGCAGAGGACCAGCGCGGCGCGACAGGCTGAGCTGATTTTCCGCTCGGCGAAATCTGCGTTACCTGTGAGGTCATTGCATAATTCCTCTGCAATGATGATATGACCGTCATCATCTCCAAGGGAGGGGCGTCAGTGATGGTCACCCTCGCCTCAACGATCGTCATTGCGAGCGAAGCAATCCAGAATCTTTGCGCAGCGGGAGTCTGGATTGCTTCGTCGCTTCGCTCCTCGCAATGACGACCGGGTCGGTATCGAGGTCTAGTTCATGCACGCCAAACTCCCGCACCTCTTCGACGAAGCGACGCGCATCACCGCCGGTGACAGTTGCTGGCAGGGTCAGACCAGCGACGACTACTGGGCCTTCGTCGGCCCATTCGGCGGCGCTACGGCTGCGACGATTTTGCGCGCACTGATCGACCATCCGCAGGCCGCCGGCGACCCGCTGTCGATGACCGTGAACTACTGCGCGCCGATCGCCAAGGGCGTGTTCGATCTCGACGTGCGGCTGGTGAAGGCCAATCGCTCCAGCCAGCATTGGTGCGTCGAGCTGTCACAGGACGGCGGCGAGGTCGCAACGCTTGCCACCGCCGTGTTTGCCGATCGCCGCCCCTCCTGGTCCCATCAGGTGGCACAGTTTCCCGACGCGCCGCCTTTTGAAGCGACGCTGCCCTTTCCCAAGATCAAGGCGTCCTGGGCCAACCAGTACGAATTCCGCTTCGTCGAGGGAGAGATGCGGATCGGCGCCGGGAAGGAAGAACTAGCCAGCACCTATTCGAAGGTGTGGATCAGCGATCGCACACCGCGCAAGCTCGACATGCCGTCGCTGATGGCAATGTCGGATGCTTTCTTCGGCCGCATCTTCCACGCGCGGCGCGAGCTGGTGCCGTTCGGCACGGTGTCGCTGACGACCTATTTTCACACTGACAGCGAGGCGCTCGCCGCCGAGGACATCACGCGCGTGCTCGCCACCGCCGATGCCAAGATCTTCCACAAAAGCTACGGCGATCAGACCGGCGAGCTGTGGTCGCCCAACGGCCGCCTGCTCGCGACCACGACGCAGATCGCGTATTTCAAGGCGTGAGTACACTCGTCGTCCCGGACAAGCGAGCGGAGCGAGCGCAGATCCGGGACCCATACCCCCAGGGAGTAGTTTGGCGAAAGATTCGGAGTTGTCAGCTCGCGCCACAACTTCTCCCTGGGGGTATGGGTCCCGGCCTTCGCCGGGACGACACCGAGCGCGTGGCCGGCGGCTACAGCGGTGTGCCAACAGACGCAAACAAAAAGGGCGGCCTCTCGGCCGCCCTTTTTCATTTCCACGTAACGAAGCGTTACTCCGCCGCCAGCTTCACATCCGGCGCGGCGGCGCGGACTTCGGCGTCGACCTGGGCTTCGAACTTGGCAAAGTTCTTCTGGAACATGCCGACCAGCGCGCGAGCAGTCTTGTCGAACTCGTCCTTGTCCTTCCAGGTGTTGACCGGGTTGAGGATCTCAGCTGGCACGCCCGGCAACGCGGTCGGGACCGCGAAGCCGAAATATTTGTCGGTGCGGAATTCGACGTTGCGAAGCGATCCGTCGAGCGCGGCGGTGAGCAGCGCGCGCGTCACCTTGATCGGCATGCGCGAGCCGACACCGTACTTGCCACCGGTCCACCCGGTGTTGACCAGCCAGCAGTCGACATTGTGCTGGGCGATCAGGTCGCGCAGCATGTTGCCGTAGACGCTTGGATCGAGCGGCAGGAAGGGCGAGCCGAAGCAGGTGGAGAATTCCGGCTGCGGCTCGTTGCCGAGGCCGCGCTCGGTGCCCGCAACCTTCGCCGTGTAACCGGACAGGAAGTGGTACATCGCCTGTGCCGGCGAGAGCTTTGCGATCGGCGGCAGCACGCCGAAGGCGTCGGCGGCGAGCATCACCACGTTCTTCGGCTGCGGCGCACGTCCGGTGCGCGAGGCGTTGGGGATGAAATCCAGCGGATAGGCCGAGCGCGTGTTCTCGGTCTTGGAGCCGTCGTCGAAATCGACGACGCGGGTGTCTTCGTTGAGCACGCAGTTCTCGAGCACCGCGCCGAAGCGCGTCGAGGCGGCGTAGATCTCCGGCTCGGCATCCTTCGACAGCTTGATGCACTTGGCGTAGCAGCCGCCTTCGAAATTGAACACGCCGTTCGGGCCCCAGCCATGCTCGTCGTCGCCGATCAGCGTGCGGTTCGGATCGGCCGACAGCGTGGTCTTGCCGGTGCCGGACAGGCCGAAGAAGATCGCGGTGTCACCCTTCGATCCGACATTGGCCGAGCAATGCATCGGCATCACGCCACGCTCGGGCAGGTAATAGTTCAGCGTGGTGAAGACCGACTTCTTCATCTCGCCGGCATAATAGGAGCCGCCGATCAGCACGATCTTGCGGGCGAAGTCGATCGCGACGACGTTCTCCGACTTGCAGCCGTGACGTTTCGGATCGGCGCGGAAGCTCGGCATGTCGATGATGGTGAGCTCGGGCACGAAGGTCGACAGCTCGATCGCCTCGGGGCGGATCAGGAGCGTGCGGATGAACAGCGAGTGCCAGGCGAGCTCGGTGAAGACACGCGTCTTGATCCGGTAGGCCGGATCGGCGCCGCCATAGAGGTCCTGCGCGAACAGGCTCTTGCCTTCGGCGTGCTTGAGGAAATCCTGATAGAGCGTCTCGAACTGCTCCGAGGTGATCGACTGATTGCCGGCCCACCACATCTTCTTGTCGGTGGTGGCGTCGCGAACCGTGAACTTGTCCTTCGGGCTGCGGCCGGTGAACTCACCGGTATCCGCGCAGAGCGCGCCGTCTGCGGAGAGCACCGCTTCTCCGGCGGAGAGCGAGTACTGATAAAGTTGTGGTGCGCCGAGATTCCAATGAACCCGCTTGAGATTCTTTAAGCCGAATTTGTCGGCGCCAAAGGCACCGTTGCGCACGCCCGTCTCTTGCACGAAAAATCCTCCTAGAACCCGCATTATTGGCGCGATCATCTTTGAGCGCCATCCATCGCGGCCACCGTGAATAATAGGCCGTCCGGCCTCGGCTGAACGACCTAATACTGATGAACGCTGGCGTTGCCAAGCTGATCCCGTAGGATTTGGTTTATTCAAGGGCCGGGCCAAAAGTCGCGCATGCCTGTTCTAACGCGTGCGCGTAGAAAACGATCGATGGTCGCGCAACCAAATGGGCAAATCAGCGCCGTCAGGGATTTTGCAACGCACAATCCTCGCTGCTTTTCCAGCGCTGTTCTATCGTACCGCACCTTCTCCGATCAGCGCGAAGGGCGCCCAGATCGCAGGATAGGCATTGCGCGGCGAGGAGGCGTCATCGAGATAGGTTAACATTGCGCGCCGCAATGCTTCGGCTCGGCCGAGTCCTGGTTCGTTTTTGAGCAAATCGAAAGTCGATGTGGTCAGCCGGGTGGCAGCTTCGGAATCGACTGCCCAATGCGAGACCAGAAGCGCACGCGCGCCAGCATAGAAGAACGCGCGTGCCAGTCCCGACAACGCCTCCGCGCCAGGCCTGTCGGCGGCGATGGTGTTGCACGCCGATAGCACGACCCAGTCCGCATTGAGCTTGAGCTGCGCGACTTCGCTTGCGGTGAGCAGGCCGTCGTCGAAGTCGGTCGGCTGATCCGGCATCGAGAGCGCGAGCGAAGGCTCGCCCAATCCCTTGACGTCTCCGGCGACGAGACCATGGGTGGCGAAATAGATGATGCTGTATTGGGCAAGCGCTGCCCGCTTCAGTGTCGTCTCGCTGGCGTCGCGGCCGAGATGGACATCGGCTTCGGCAGCACCGACGTCCTTTGCCACGGCACTGAGCTCGTCGGCCGTATCGGGCAGTTGCGGCAGCGCCTGGGCGAGCCGCACGCGATCGACGCCGGCGCCGCGCCAGAATTCGGTATAGGCAAGCGTCGCGATGCTGCGCGCCGCAGCCTTTGTCGCGCGCCGGTCAGCAGGCGCCTCCTGCGCCGGATTGAACAGTGGATCGCCAAAGCCGGTCATCGGCTTGACGCTCTGATCCCTGCGCGCAAAGGCGCGCAGCGACTTCAGGCTGACCACCGAGGGCAAAACCGAGACGGCCTGGCGCCGCAACAACCACGCAGCGCGGCGATAACCCTCGAGCGTGTCCGGAATGGCCGCTTGCGGCTTGTCGGTGACCAGCAGATGAAACGGCAGTGCCGTCAGCGCACCGGAGGGGACCACGAGCAGGCTGCGCTTGTCCTTTGTAAGCGTCTCGACGGGCCCGAGCAGCGTCATATAGAGCTCGTTGGCAAGCGCCAGATCGAACAGCCCCGATTTACCTGAAGAATCGCCAGCCTTGCCGACGTCGAGCCCCTTGCGGAACGCCGAGACCTTTTGCGCAAGCGCGTCAGCGCCGAGCGCAATCCGTTTCCAGTCGACGCCTTCGCGCGTGATCGCGATGACATAGCTCTCTTTGTCGACGGCGGCATAGAGCACCATCGCTTCATCGGCCGACAAGAGCGCCTGGATCTGTTTTACCGCCAGTGGCAGCGGATTGGAGAGCGAGGCATAGTCCGGGAATTCGACGGCAAGCGTCTTCTGCAAGCTCGCGCGCTCGCTTGCGATCGCCGCAAGACGCTGCCGATTGCGCTGCTCGCCGGCCGCATCGCGCTGCCCGGGCTGCTTCGACACTGCGGCGATGATCGCCCTGTCGAGTGCATCTGCCTCCGAGGCGAGATCCTGGTCCCGCCGCGCCAGCTCGGCAAGCCGATCGCTGCCGGCGGCAAGCCGCACCGCGAGCTTGTTCACGGCCGACGCGGCGGAGGATTGCGTGCCGCGCTGGATAGCGGCAAGCGCGTCGTCCAGCGCCTTGTCGTCAGTCAGCAATTGCTGCTGCCGCGCGACAAACAGGACCGGCAGTACGACGCGGAGCTGCGCGCCGCTATTGGCAAGCGCCTTCTCCGCGAGCGGCAGCGCCTCGGCGGTCTTACCCGACGCTTGCAGGAAAAAAGCGAGATTGCTGGTCGAGGTCGCGACATCGGGATGATCGGGTCCGAGCGCACGCTCGCGGATCGAGAGCGCGCGGCGATAGAGCGGCTCGGCATCGGCGAAACGCTGCTCGTGCTCGTAGAGCCCGGCAAGATTGTTCAGCGAGCGCGCAACATCGGGATGGTCGGCGCCCAGCACCTTTTCGCGGATCGCAAGCGAGCGTTTGATCGGCGCCTCTGCATCCGCATCGCGGTTGAGGTCGCGATCGAGCTGGCCGATATTGTTCAGGAGCGTCGCCACTGCGGGATGCTCCGGGCCGCCTGCCTTCTGGTAGATGGCGAGCGCGCGCTGAAACAGCGGTTCGGCGTCTGCATAGCGCTCCTGTTTCACATAGAGCGTGGCGAGATTGTTGAGGGACTGACCGACATCGGGATGTTCGCGCGGCAGCGTCTTTTCGCGGATCGCGAGCGCGCGCTTGAACAGCGGCTCGGCGTCGGCGAAGCGTTGCTGGCGCTGATAGAGCGCGGCGAGGTTGTTCAGCTCGGGCGCGATCTCCACCGTGTCGAGGCCGAGGGATTTTTCCAGAAGTGCGATGGCGCGCTTGTAGAGGGGCTCGGCCTGATCGTCATCACCCTGCGCGACATGGATTTGGGCAATGTTGTTCAGCGCACCGGCGAGATCGCGGCTGTTGTTGCTCTTCTCGAGGCTTGCCACCATGGCCTGCGCTAGCGGCAGCGCCTCCGCATATTTGCCGGCGCGGCTCAGTTCGTTGATCTTGGCGCTTTGCACGGCGAAATTCTGGGCCGTGGCAGATGTGGCAAAGGATGCGCCGAGCGCGAGCGCAAGGCCAGCCGCCAGCGCCAAACGTACATGTCGTGTCATGAAAGCTCTCGTTGCCAACCCAGGCCATATTGCTTGACCATGGGTCGCAGCGATGGGCGTCGCCGTTCATGCCGGCTGTTGCTAACCGCCCTTGGCCCGCGCCTCGCCCGCCAGCTCCACCAGCATCTTGCGCAGCGCGTTGCCATCCGTCACCCGCTCGGGGAACTCGAGCCGCAGCACGGCCTGTTCCGACTGCATGTCCAGGCCCTCGGGATCACAGCCCGTGCAGCGCCAGTCGGCTTCGGCTGCACCGAGCAACCTTGTCGCGTACAGACTCATGGTGTCGCGATGGTCGGCATTCATGTGCGCGACCGCGCGCTCCTCGGCTTCAAGCAGTTCGCCAGCGCCCGCGAGGTCCGTGAGGAACCGCTCGGGCTTGAGATCGAGGATACGGCCGAATCCCGCGACCAGATGGGTTCGGGATGGCTTGATCCGGAAGAAAGAAAAATCCTTAAACGAAACAAAGTCTTCCGCTGAGGGATGGGCGGCCAGGTAGCGCCGGCGCAGGAGCTCCAGCTCGCCTTCCGTCCCCTGCTCCGCCTGTCCCGACAGCATGATTCGGGCTCCTTCCAGGGGATCGCCGGGGCCGCGCTCGTCCAGCATCAACGAGACCCGCCCGTCGGCGAGGATATTTTTGGTATGCACGGCAAGCCGCGAGATAAGCAGAATCGGCGAGCCGTCGGGGTGGCTTGCCAGATTGACCAGGGAGCAATAGGGATCGCCCGTACCGGGCATCAGGGTCGCCAGCGCTCCCTGCCGGGAGCGCCGCAGCAGCGATTTGGCGAGCTTTCCGGGGTCGAAATCGGAGGTCGGTTGCATCTGATTCTCTTCGGTTTTCCGGCTTTTACGGGTTGCAAGGCCGGCCTTTTCGGGGTTAAACGGGGTCCGGTTACGGGTCGGACCGCGGCAGCTTCGCCGCGTTTCGAGGAACTTTGGTCACACTTCAGCCCAGCTTGCATTGCTCGGTGACAAGGTTCGAACCCCAGGTTTGGGGGCCCATGTATGCGGCGCATCACTGAATTGCTCGCCGTTTTAGATCACGACCCCAACGGAAAGCAGAGGCTCATGCCCACAATCGCTTTGGTCGACGACGACCGCAACATTCTCACATCCGTCTCGATTGCGCTGGAAGCCGAAGGCTATCGCATCATGACGTACACCGACGGCGCCTCCGCGCTGGACGGCTTCCGCACCACGCAGCCCGATCTTGCCATTCTCGACATCAAGATGCCGCGCATGGACGGCATGGAGACGCTGCGGCGGCTGCGCCAGAAATCCGATCTGCCGGTGATCTTCCTCACCTCCAAGGACGAGGAGATCGACGAGCTGTTCGGCCTCAAGATGGGTGCCGACGATTTCATACGCAAACCGTTCTCGCAGCGGCTGCTGGTCGAGCGCGTCAAGGCGGTATTGCGTCGCTCGGCGCCGAAGGACCCGACCGCCGCGCCGAAGGAGAACGACGCCAAGGCGCTGGATCGCGGCCTTCTGCGTATGGATCCCGAGCGACACACCTGCACCTGGAAGAACGAGCCGGTGACGCTGACGGTCACCGAATTCCTGATCCTCCAGGCGCTGGCGACCCGGCCCGGCGTGGTGAAGAGCCGCAACGCGCTGATGGATGCTGCCTATGACGACCAGGTCTATGTCGACGATCGCACCATCGACAGCCACATCAAGCGGCTGCGCAAGAAGTTCAAGGTGGTCGACAACGAGTTCGAGATGATCGAGACACTTTACGGCGTCGGCTACCGCTTCAAGGAAGCCTGAGGCGAGCTGGCCTCTTTCGGGGACTTTGCGGACTGACGGGGTTGTCGGTCTCGGCTAAGATGCGGGACCAATCGCACGACCAGTCCTAACGCGGGCGTAAGCATTGCTTGACCGGACACAGCCTGATTCCAGCCTGAACGCCGAGGATGTCGTGTCCACGGGCGTTCAGGACTATTCGGCTGAGGAGAAGCAGGTCGCGCAGGGCTGGCGGCCTCTGAACTGGCTGAAGCGCGCCGGACAGTTCTTCTTCGCTCTCTCTTTCTCGAGCCTGACCCGCCGCATCGTCTCGCTGAATCTCGCCGGCCTCGTCGCGCTGGTCGCGAGCATCCTTTACCTGTCGCAGTTCCGCGCCGGCCTGATCGACGCGCGCGCGCAGAGCCTGTTGGTGCAGGGAGAGATCATCGCGGGGGCGATCGCGGCCTCCGCGACGGTGCAGACCAACGCCATCACCATCGACCCCGACCGGCTGCTCGACCTCAAGCTGGGCGACAGCTATAGCGGGTCGGACGACTATTCGCCGCTGGATTTCCCGATCAATCCGGAGCGCGTGGCGCCGGTGCTGCGCACGCTGATCTCACCGACCAAGACGCGCGCGCGGATCTACGATCCCAACGGCATCCTCCTGCTGGACAGCCGCAACCTCGAGAACGTGCTGCGATACGACCTGCCGCCGCCGTCCGAGAAGCCCGGCATCCTCGAACGCGGCATGACCTCGGTGCGCACCTGGCTCAACCGCGGCGACCTGCCGCTCTATCGCGAGCTCGGGCCCGAAAACGGCAATGGCTATGACGAGGTGGGTGACGCGCTGAAGGGCCAGAAGCGGTCGATGGTGCGGGTCAATTCGCGCGGCGAGGTGATCGTCTCGGTCGCAGTGCCCGTGCTGCGCTCGCGTGCCATCCATGGCGCCTTGATGCTGTCCACCCAGGGCGACGATATCGACCAGATGGTCACGGCCGAGCGGCTGGCGATCCTGAAAGTCGGCGGTGTCGCAGCCGCCGTCATGATCATGCTGTCGCTGCTGCTCGCAAGCACGATCGCTGGTCCCGTCCGGCGCCTCGCCGACAGTGCCGAGCGCGTCCGTCGCCGCACCAAGTCCCGCATCGAGATCCCCGACTTCACTCGCCGCCGCGACGAGATCGGCCATCTCTCCGGCGCGCTGCGCGACATGACCAATGCGCTCTATCGCCGCATCGAGGCGATCGAGATGTTCGCCGCCGACGTCGCGCACGAGCTGAAAAACCCGCTGACCTCGCTACGCTCGGCGGTCGAGACCTTGCCGCTCGCGCGCAACGACACCAGCCGCGCGCGCCTGTTGGAAGTGATCGAGCACGACGTGAAGCGGCTCGACCGCCTGATCTCGGATATTTCGGATGCGAGCCGGCTCGATGCCGAACTGCAGCGGCAGGATGCTATCCCGGTCGATCTGCGGCGGTTGCTGACGACGCTCACCTCGGTCGCCAACGAGACCAAGCTCGGCCACGACGTCGCGGTCGAAACCCGATTCGAAGGCCGCGGCCCGACCGACGGCCTATCCGTAACCGGCCACGATTCGCGGCTTGGGCAGGTCATCTCCAACCTCTTGTCGAACGCGCAGTCCTTCTCCGAGCCGGGCAACAAGGTGCGCATGACCTGCCGCCGCGTGCGAACCGAGATCGAGATCTTGGTCGACGATGACGGCCCCGGCATCCGCGAGGACGCGCTGGAGCGCATCTTCGAGCGCTTCTACACTGATCGCCCGCATCAGGGCTTTGGCCAGAACTCCGGCCTCGGCCTGTCGATCTCCAAGCAGATCATCGAGGCCCATGGCGGACGCATCTGGGCGGAGAATCGCGTTGGTACCCCGGACGCCGACGGCGAGCCCACGGTTGCCGGCGCACGCTTCCTGGTGAGGCTGCCGGCGCTATGAGCGAGGACAGCGCTAGCGTCCACGCCTCCGCGGTCAGAATCGGGAATAAGGCTGTGCTGATCCGGGGGCCCTCGGGCGCCGGTAAATCGCGCCTTGCCTTCGATTTGATCATGGCGGGCCGCGCCGGGATGGTCGAAAGGGCCGTTTTGGTGGGCGACGACCGTGTCCATCTGGCGACAGTCGGCAACGAAATTGTAGTCCGCCCTGCCCCCGTCCTGGCCGGCCTGATCGAGATCCGGGGCCTCGGCATCCGCCGCTGCGACTTCGTGGAGCATGCGACTGTCGGCCTCGTGGTCGACCTCGCTGCCCCTGATGCGGAGCGCCTGCCGTCGCCAGAAGCCCTGAAAACCAACATTTCCGGTGTTGAATTACCGCGAATCCCGGTCGGAGTGGGTCACCAGGCCCTTCCCCTGGTTGTCGCGGCCTTGATCACTACCAAGAGTTCATCTTCCGTTAACCCTTCGGGCGATTGTTTGAAGGGAAATGGTAACCATATGAACCCCACTATCGCGACCGAATAGATCGGCGCAGCTCCCCTCATCCATCCGTCTAGATTCAGGGAGATACGCAACATCCCCTCTTGCGCGGGGGCTCTGGATGGTCAAAGTGGCGCGTTCGTGCGGCGCACCAAAAGCGCCCGCGAGGAGTTTTCCGATGATTGGTCTAGTACTTGTGACCCACGGGCGCCTTGCCGACGAGTTCAAGGCAGCGCTTGAGCATGTCATGGGCCCACAAAAGCAAATCGAAGCGATTACGATCGGTGCCGAGGATGATTCCGATCTCTGTCGAAGCGACATTATCGAAGCGGTTAATCGCGTCGATTCCGGCGACGGCGTTGCGATCCTAACCGATATGTTCGGCGGCACGCCGTCCAACCTTGCAATATCCTGCATGAGCCGACCCAAGGTCGAAGTGCTGGCGGGCATCAATCTCCCAATGCTCGTGAAGCTCGCCAAGGTGCGCGAGGAGCGCGCGCTGCCCGACGCGATCGCGATGGCCCAGGAGGCCGGCCGCAAATACGTCACCATCGCCAGCCGCGTGCTCGCCGGCAAATGAGCGACGACGCGCCACTCGGAAGTGAGGCCAGTCCTCCTGCGGGAACTGGCGTGCCCGAAGGGGCGATCTCCAAAGAACTGCTGATCATCAACAAGCGCGGCCTGCACGCGCGCGCGTCTGCAAAGTTCGTGCAGGCGGTGGAACGCTTCAACGCGCAGGTCTGGGTGACGCGCGGCGGCGAGACCGTCGGCGGCACCTCGATCATGGGGTTGATGATGCTGGCCGCAGGGCCCGGCACGACGATCACCGTTTCAGCCAAGGGCGATGACGCCGAGGCCGCGCTCGCCGCGATCACCGAGCTCGTTGAAAGCAAGTTCAACGAGGAAGGGACGTAGCGGCTTCAGCGAATGAAGCTGCGTAGGGTGGGCAATGCGAAGCGTGCCCACCACTCTCCAACTCTCGACAGAAGTGGTGGGCACGGCGCTTCGCACCTTCGCCCACCTTACAGCTTGCGGCGAAGAGTTACCCTCCCGGCGGCGCGATGTAGACGTTCCACGTCATCGCAGGGCCTGCCTTGCCATGGGTGAAGCGGCGCGTCGTCATCACGATCCGCTCGGCGTTCGGCGCGGTTTCCTTGACCCATTTGTCGAAATCGTCCGCGCGGCCGTCGGTGGGATCGAACACGCCGATGAAGCCGAGGCGCTTGACGTCCTCCGCTGCGGTCAGGCCGGAGCTCCAGGCTTCGTGCGGCGTGAACGGGCTCGGATGATCGGGGCTGTAGAATGCCATCGGCTGGATGGTTTCCATGGTGCCGGCGACGATCGGCCAGCGTGAGCCGAAGCGGGTGCGCCACGCCTGCGTCAATTCACGCGCGAGCTCGGAGCGCGCGCCATAGGTCGCGGTGTTGCCGGCATTAGCGGCCATTTCGCGCGCGGCAATCCAGGGCGAAGCGGCGAGCGTTGCCAGCGACAGCACGAGCCAGATCGCTGCAACGTTGAACAGGCTCGCGCGCTGCACGCGCAGCGCCGGGATCGAAACCAGCGCCAACGGCACCAGGAAGAACAGCGAGATGCCCCAGTCCGTCTTCATGTAGATGCCGAAGGCGAGCGCGCCGAGCGGCGGGCCGACCGCGACGATGATCTGGATGATCCAGATATTCAGCGCCTGCGAGACGTTGACGCCAGGATTGTCGCCGCGCGCCCAGGCGCGGCTGACGATCGCCAGGGGGGCGCGCAGCAGCAATCTCCACCACGGCGGCACCAGCGCCATCGCCAGTGCCGCCAGCGCCACCGGGAGTGCGAGCAGTGCGAAATTATGCAGGGCGTAGCCGCGCACGAGATCGTTGATCTGCGCGCGATCGCTGAGGCTGTAGGTGTCGCCGGCATAGGTCAGCGGCACGAAATGCGCGTCAGCCAGCCAGATGCCATGCGGGATCATCGCGACGAGCAGCGTTGCGATTGCAACCCATGGCGCCGGCGAGGCCAGGAATCTGACGCGATCCGGATGGATCAGCGCGGCAAGGCCGATGGCGCCGATCATGGTCAGCACCCAGTATTTCGTCATCAGCGCGAGCGCCCCGGCGAGCCCGAGCAGGACGCCGGATTGCCAGCTCCGTTTCTCGAACGCGTTGAGATAGGCGAGCACGAGGAGCGGGAGCGTGACGAGTTGCAACAAATCCGGGTTGTACTTGAAACCCTTGAAGTTGAAGATCGGGTAGAGCGCGGTCATCACCAGGACGAGGAATGCGCGCCGGGCGTCGACCACACGCAGCGCGATCAGCCAGCAGATCACCATGCCGAGGCTGACGGTCACCATCGCGAGCGCATAGGTCGCCCAATCCATCGGCGGAAAGACCATGAACCAGAGGCCTGCGATCCAGCCCGACAGCGGCGGGTGCTTGCCGTAGCCGAGCAGGAATTTCTGACCCCAGGCATAGGCTTCGGCGACGTCCATGTGAACGTCCTGCGCGGCCTTCAGATTGATCAGAATGAAGGTCCACACCACCGCATGGAGGACGGCGAGCTGGATCACCAGCCACAGGCGGGTTTTGGGATCGGTGGCGCTGGCGACCAGCCGGGCTACGAGCCGCCTCGGGCTCAAACCGCGCTTCGCGTGCGTTCCGGCGGGCAGGATCGAAGTCGTCGACATGGGTCGTTGCCTAGCGCGTTTTGCGCTTTAGTGAAATCAGCTTGGCGTGAATGAGAACCGCTGAACGCGCCTTTGGCGCGGAAAAGTTATCGAGAACCACCAACCAGGAGTTCCGGGCGGTATTCGAAATGCATGGTGTCGTAGTGATACCATTTTCCGCCCCAGATGAATCCGTGGCGTTCGAAGATGTCGACGATCTCCCGCGGCATCCTGTTCTTGTAGGGAACGGACTTGCTTCGGCCCGCCCACAACCAATAGTCGGAGTATCGCAAGTTCAGATCGATTGCGGCGGCATAGCCATGCATGCTCATTCTTCCGGTGTCGGCGACGGGCCGGCACGACAGGACGCCCGCAATGGGAAAGGCGGCAGCCTTCAGCGCGGGATCGAGCTTTTCGATCTCCGCTGACACCTCTCTGAGCCGATCGGCGACGCCATTGATCCGCGTCACCCGGATCGTCTTTCCCCACGACCGGGGCAGCCAGACGACGGTGACGAGATTCCGCTGGACCTCGCCATTGTGGCAATCGCCATACATCTTCTTGAAGAACGCCTCGTTCCGGAACCTTCCGGGATCAGCGTTCAATGCAGGGGGCGCGGAAGCGCCGACAGGATAGGGCAAACGCAGCTGGTCGAGAATGGAGGCATTGCGTAGGCGCTGATCAAAAGACTTGTCGTCGACACCATCGTCCACGGGCATGGTCGTGCCATCACGCCAAAGAATGTGCTTGCCGTCGTGGCTCGACAGAGCTTCGGGATAGGCACGAACCAGCCGATCGAGCAGTTCGGTCCTGGTTTGGGCCTTCGCAGGCGCGGGTGCAAGCAGGAGAACGATGAGGACGCGGGCCGCCCGCGACGCGATCATCGGTGCTTGCCGGCCTGATCGAGCAGCGCGATGTTGGCCTCCTCGATCGAATTGAGCTTGGGATTCCATGTATTGGGCGAATACCACGGGAAGCGCTCGAAGCGGGCTTTCAGATCCGCCGACTCGAAATAGCGTCCCCGTCGCGCAAAGATCTCGTTGCGCGCAAGGCGTAGCTCGTCGTTCGAAAGCCCGCGCAGATCGGCGGGAGTGAGCAGGCGCCGGTCCGAATCGGGAAAGATGAAACCGTTTTGAGTCGGTCCGCCGGATTCGTAACGCTCGATCAAGGCAACGTTTGCCTTCTCGACGGCGTTCAGCTGAGGGTCCCAGGTGTGGGGCGCGTACCAGGGGAACATTGAAAACCTGGCCGTCAGATCTGGCGAGTTGAAGTAGCGCCCTCGCCGCGCAAAGATTTCGTTGCGCGCAAGGCGCAGATCATCCTTGCTCAACGTCCTCAGATCGCTTTCGTCAAGCAGGCGTGTATCCGAATCCGGAAAAAGGAAGTCCGATTGTGTCCTCGTCACGGAAGGCGCGGAAGACGGAAGGTTGGAAGGCGGCGGCACGACCGTCGCCGGCACATCGACCGTCGCGACCTGGGCTGCTGGGCCTCCGGAGAAGTAGAACGAGCCATCGATCGGGGAGGTGGAAACCCAGGGTTGCTGCGCGCTTCCGGTCGCACGCTTCACTGAGAGTCCCACCTGATTGAACGTCTGCAGCACATCGAGCCCGGGCCGCTGCATCGTTTCGACCAGCGCCCGCGTATAGGGGCTGTGGCCATCACTCCCGTCGAGCGCAACGTTTCCAGGCTGCGTCGCATAGGAGAGCAGCGTTCCCTCCGGTGCGCGGATTTGCGCCAGGCCGCCGTCCGACCCACGCAAGCCGCGACCGCCAAATGGATTGTTCCTGCAGGCATCGAGGATGACGATGTTCAGCTTGGTACCTGCTCCGTCCATCTGTCGAAGCACCAGCGCAACATCGACCATCTGGAAATCGACGTCTGTCTCGCGGGCTGGGTTCGCCGTAACCGGCACGAGATAGTTCGTTCCGCGAATCTGGATGCCGTGCCCGGCGTAATAGAACAAGGCGACGTCGGCACCGATCAATTGGCTGCCGAAGTGCTGGACCGCGTTGTCGAACCCCGCCTTGTCCAGCTCGACCTGGGCGGTGCCGCCGACCAGCGTGAAGCCGAGCCGTTGCAACGTATCGGCCACCAGCAGCGCGTCGTTCTTCGGATTTTCAAGCCGCGGCACGCTCTGGTAGGCGGAGTTGCCGATGACGAGGGCTACGCGCTTCTCCGCCGAGGCCGGGGAGGTAAAAGATGCGGCAAATACGAGAATGCAAAGAATTTTCCAACGCATGGCCCGCCTCCACCATTGAAAGCTGCAAAAATAGCAGAGGCGCCGCCTGAAATCGATGGGTTGAAGGTTTGGGAAGCCCTGAGCGATCCCCCGGCAGATCAAGGGAATGGTTGCCGCACGGGGATGTGAGTGGTATCCCGCGCCCCATGACGACCGCCCCCATTTCCAACATCCGCAATTTCTCCATCGTCGCCCATATCGACCATGGCAAATCGACCCTGGCCGACCGCCTGATCCAGATGACGGGCGGCCTGTCCGAGCGCGAAATGGCCGGCAAGGAGCAGGTGCTCGATTCCATGGATATCGAGCGCGAGCGCGGCATCACCATCAAGGCGCAGACCGTCCGGCTCTCGTACCGCGCCAAGGACGGCAAGGATTACATCTTCAACCTGATGGACACGCCCGGCCACGTCGACTTCGCCTACGAGGTCTCGCGGTCGCTGGCGGCCTGCGAGGGTTCCCTGCTCGTGGTCGACGCCAGCCAGGGCGTCGAGGCGCAGACGCTCGCCAACGTCTACCAGGCACTCGACAACAATCACGAGATCGTCCCGGTCCTGAACAAGGTCGACCTTCCGGCCGCCGAGCCGGAAAAGATCAAGCAGCAGATCGAGGACGTCATCGGCATCGATGCGTCGGATGCGGTGATGATCTCGGCCAAGACCGGCCTTGGCGTGCCCGATGTGCTGGAGGCCATCGTCACCCGCCTGCCGCCGCCGAAGGGCGACCGCGACGCGACCTTGAAGGCGCTGCTGGTCGACAGCTGGTATGACGTCTATCTCGGCGTCGTCGTGCTGATCCGTGTCGTCGACGGCATCATGAAGAAGGGCAGCCGCGTCCGCATGATGGGCACGGGCGCCGCCTACGACGTCGAGCGCGTCGGCTTCTTCACGCCGAAGATGCAGCAGGTCGACGAGCTCGGCCCCGGCGAGATCGGCTTCATCACCGCCGCGATCAAGGAAGTCGCCGACACCCGCGTCGGCGACACCATCACCGACGACAAGAAGCCGGTCGCTGAGATGCTGCCGGGCTTCAAGCCGGCGATCCCCGTGGTCTTCTGCGGCCTGTTCCCGGTCGATGCCGACGACTTCGAGACGCTGCGCGCCGCGATGGGTAAGCTGCGCCTGAACGACGCCAGCTTCTCCTTCGAGATGGAGACCTCTGCCGCACTGGGCTTCGGCTTCCGCTGCGGCTTCCTCGGCCTCTTGCACCTGGAGATCATCCAGGAGCGGCTGTCGCGCGAGTTCGATCTCAATTTGATCGCGACCGCGCCGAGCGTCATCTACAAGATGAAGCTGACCGACGGCGCCGAGATCGAGATCCACAACCCCGTCGACATGCCCGACGTGGTCAAGATATCGGAGATCGACGAGCCCTGGATCGAGGCCACGATCCTCACGCCGGACGAATATCTCGGCAGCGTGCTAAAACTCTGCCAGGACCGCCGCGGCTCGCAGAAAGAGCTCACCTATGTCGGCTCCCGCGCGATGGTGAAGTACGACCTGCCGCTCAACGAGGTCGTGTTCGACTTCTACGACCGCCTGAAATCGGTCTCCAAGGGCTACGCCTCGTTCGACTATCATCTCACCGACTACAAGCCGGCCGATCTCGTCAAGATGCAGATCCTGGTCAACGGCGAGCCGGTCGATGCGCTCTCGATGCTGGTGCACCGGACCCGTGCGGAGGGCCGCGGCCGCGCCATGGTCGAGAAGATGAAGGAGCTGATCCCGCAGCACATGTTCCAGATCCCGATCCAGGCGGCGATCGGCGGCAAGGTGATCGCGCGCGAGACCGTGCGCGCGCTGCGCAAGGACGTCACCGCAAAGTGCTACGGCGGCGACATCACGCGTAAGCGGAAACTTCTGGAGAAGCAGAAGGAAGGCAAGAAGAAGATGCGGCAGTTCGGCAAGGTCGACATCCCGCAGGAAGCTTTCATTGCCGCGCTGAAGGTCGACAGCTGAGGCGGATGAGACGGGGGCCGGCCTGGAGCCGGACAACAAAAACTCGAAAACAACCCCATGCAAAGTAGCCGGCGACGGCCGGCGCGACACCTTCCGATTTTACGAAATTCGATTGACACGTCGGGCAAATCACCGGCATGATGGCATCATCGCGACCCGTGGAATCGGCAGAGTCCTGCTGGGGGAAGACGATGCATCGCTCGATCAACGTGATCGCGGCTATAGGCCTTGCACTTGGTGGCGCCCTGGGAATGGCGGGGGCCATGGTGACGCAACAGAACGTGCAGGGGATTCTGTGGGCGATCGACGGCTCGGGACTCGTGATGGCCGCAGCACTGCTCGCCACAAAATACTTTCGGGCAGGGCATGACGTTGTCGCCGGCGGCTTTCTGGTTTTTGCCATCGGCGAGGGCATCATCATGCTTTCAGGCCCTGCGGCAGGTGTTGCGGGCAGCATCCCGGCGTTTGCCGCCGGCAGCGCTCTTTGGGGGACAGCGCTTCTCCTCATCAGCATTCCCGGGCTGTTCGCCATGCCAATCCGAATCCTTGGCATCGTGAGCGCGGCCCTGTTCATCGTCACCGCGGCGAGAATTTTCTGGGGTGAGCCGCTAGAGCCAACGTCCATACCGTTGCCGACCTACGCCTATCCCGTGCTGGTCGCGACCTTCGCCGGCTGGATCTGGACACTCTGGCGAGAAATCGACGGCAAATAGCGTAGCGCGTTAACAGCGACACGAAGTGGGTCGCCGAGCTCTGCTTTATTTCGTGGGCTGGTCGAACCCGAACCGAAATCGACGACACTATTCCTCTGCGTATCGTACGGCCACGCCCGTCCTGGCGTCGCCCCGAGGAAGGTCTGTCATGCGGAAGCGAAACTGGCGTTTGATCGCCGTCGGCGTGGTGCTGCTGGCTCTCGCCGTGCTGTTCTTTCTGTCCATGCGGGACATGACACCCTGGTCCAACAATCCTGTCGTCCTGATGCGCACGGTCGGCGAAGTCTCCGGTGCCGTCGGCGGCCTTAGCATCGTCATGATCATGTTCGGGTTGATCGGCCGCAAGGCGCCGGCCTGATAGCACTACTTTGGCAGATCGTTGATTTTGCCGTGCTTTATAGGATTCCCGAATCAATTTTTCAATGATTCATAGGT
>NZ_JBANAZ010000130.1:0-10422 GCF_059803455.1 Bradyrhizobium sp. UFLA05-108
TCAACGGTGTCCACACTGCCGAAAACGACTCCTTGAAAAACACTGGCGCAGACCGATTCTGCCAAAGTAGTGCTAGTCGAGGCAGAGCCGCCGGGCTTGGGAGGCCATCGTGTCCTAATGCACGGCCTTTTGCTAGCGAGTGGTCTGGCCCTGTCAGCCGGATTGAGTGATAATTGCAATGGAGGCAGAATGCGATCTTTTCGCGGAGGCAGCTTTAGCGCAAAGCCGACGTCGACGAGTTCCAAGTCGTGCGGCAGCCTTCGAACAGCGGGGCCACTCAGATCAGTTGAACAGCGATTTTGCCACCGCTCTCGCATGCTCGACGAACAATTTTGCCAGCGGACCCGGCGTGCGGCTCTTAACGGTGAGGATGGCGATTGCATAGCGCGTGGCGGGAATTCTTGCAGGCAGGATCTTCAAACCGACGCGTCCGGCACTAAACTGAGCAACTGAGTTTGGCAGAATGCCAACGAATTTGCCGGTCGCGATCAGCGTCGTGGTGAGTTGAATCGACAACGTTGCAACTGCGGCTCGCGGGAATTTCAATTCGGCGGCGGCAAAGATTCCCGAAATGATTCCGCCAGGCGTACTGTCAGACGGCGGAAGCACCCAGGACTCCTCCGTCAAATCAGCAAGCTCGACGCGGCGACGGCGTGCCCAACTGCTGTTTGCGCCGACGACCGCGACAAAGGGCTCTTGTAGCAGCGGCTCGACCAGTAGGTCATCCTCGACAAAAGGATCCGGCAGCCGCCCGACGAGAAGTTCGACCTTGCGCTCGCGGAGCAGATTGAACTGCAACAGCGCTATGTCGGCATGGAGTACTCGCAACTGCACGCGTGGATGCTGCTGCAGCAGACGCTCCGAGATCGCCGGCATGATGCCGGCATTCATAATTTCAGGACAACCCACCGCAAGTTCGCCCGACGTTGGATCGGTGAGGAATTCGAT
Organism: Bradyrhizobium sp. UFLA05-108; assembly: GCF_059803455.1. Lineage (NCBI taxonomy): Bacteria > Pseudomonadati > Pseudomonadota > Alphaproteobacteria > Hyphomicrobiales > Nitrobacteraceae > Bradyrhizobium > Bradyrhizobium sp. UFLA05-108. The sequence goes on from NZ_JBANAZ010000130.1 coordinate 949, forward strand.
TTGCTTCAGCCCCTGCCGCATCTCGTCGAAGACATTGACGCCGCATTTGAGCAGCGCCGCCCCGTAGCGGGTCACTTCGACCCCCTGCGAGGTGCGATCGAACAGCTTTACTCCCAGCGTTTGCTCGAGATCGGAGATGGTCTTCGACACGACAGGATGGGAGATCGCAAGCTTTTGCGATGCTTTCGCCATGCTGCCCGATTCCGCCACCGCGAGCACCACGTGAAGGTCGCGCAGCTTGATGCGGCGGCCGATCCGATCCGACCAGTCCATTTTCGCCCCCTTAGTCTATAGGCTACAGGGATGTCTCAAAATCGGACTTTCAAACTACTGCGGACATAGCCAGTATTTCAACCTACCGCGGCGATCATTGAATCCCGACGGGGAGGGGGGCCGACTCTGAGAGGAGGCCAGCAATGCCAGGGAATTCCATTCTTTCGGCTGCCGTTCTCGCAACGTCGATCGCCGCATCCGGTAGCGCTTTTGCGCAAGCCACCGTCAAGATCGGGATGGTCCTGCCGATGACCGGCCCGCTGGCGGCTGCAGGGCAGCAGGTGCTTGCGGGCGCGCGCCTCTACATCAAACAGCACGGCGAGACCGTGGCCGGCAAGCGGATCGAGCTGATCGTGAGGGACGACGCCTCGTCCGGCGAGACCGGCAAGCGCATGATTCAGGAACTCGTCGTCAACGACAAGGTCGACCTCATCGGCGGCAGCTTAACGGCCGACCTCATGTCCAGCGCACCGCTGCTTACCGAAGCGCAGAAGCCGACGGTGATCATGATTTCAAGCACGACCGCGGTGGTCGGGAAGTCGCCGTTCTTTGTACGCACGAGCTGCACGCTGGCGCAATCCTCGGCTGTCCTCGCAGATTGGGCAGCAAAAAAGGGGCTCGGCAAGGCGGTGACGCTGGTCACCGAGTTTGCCCCCGGACTCGAGGCGGAAGAAGCCTTTACCAATAACTACAAGGCGGCGGGTGGTCAGGTCGCCGAGGCGATCCGCGTTCCGCTCCGCAGCCCCGACTTCGCGCCATTCCTGCAGCGCGTCAAGGAAGCCGCCCCGCAGGCGCTGTTCGTGTTCATTCCCTCGACACAGGCCGCGGCCTTCGCCAGGCAGTTCGTCGAGCGTGGCCTCGACAAGGCCGGCATTGCATTGATCGGTCCCGGCGACCTCACCGACGACGAAGCGCTGCAGAACATGGGCGACGCCATGTTGGGTACGGTCACCGCGCATTTCTACTCGGCCACGCACGCGTCCGCCCTGAACAAGGCGTTTACCGAGGCCTACCAGAAGGAAGCGAAGGAGCGCGCGAATTTCATGGCCGTGTCGGGTTATGACGGCATGAACCTCATCTATGAAGCACTGAACAAGACTGCCGGCTCGACCGACGGCAAGACCCTCGTTGCCGCGATGAAGGGCATGGCCTGGGATAGCCCGCGCGGCCCCATGTCGATCGACAAGAACAGCGGCGAGGTTGTGCACAACATCTATATCCGTAAGGTCAAGAAGATCGACGGTGAGCTGCGCAATGCCGAGTTTGAGACCTTCAACAATATCAGAGACCCCCGCGTGGCCGTCGCGAAATGAGGGATGCGCGTGTCATCGTCGTGGGCGGCGGCATCGGCGGGCTGAGCCTTGCGCTCAGCCTGCATCAGGCTGGCGTATGCGTCCGCGTCTACGAAGCGGCGCGCGATCCATGTCCGCTCGGCGTCGGCATCAACCTGCAGCCAACGGCGGTACGCGAGCTGACGGAGCTTGGGCTCGGCGATGCTCTTGCAGAGACCGGAATTGCCACGCGGCGCCTGAATCTTTGCAACAAGTTTGGACAATTGATCCATAGCGAGCCGAGGGGGCTGGCAGCTGGATATCTTTGGCCGCAAATTTCCATCCATCGCGGCGAGCTGCAACTGATCCTGCTTCGCTTAACGCGCGAGCGCATCGGCGATGAAAATGTCCGCACTGGAGCGAAACTGGTTGGCTTCGAGCAACACAGCGGTGGTGTACGGGCTCGTTTCAGCGACCGGGATTCCGGTTCGGAACTGTTTGACGAGGCCGATGTGCTAGTTGGTGCCGACGGAATCCATTCCGCTGCGCGGCTCCAGCTTTATCCCGACGAGGGACTGCCTTGCTTTGCACGGCAAATCCTGTGGCGAGCGGCGGTCGCGGCCGAGCCGTTCCTCGACGGGCGGACGATGGTCATCGCCGGGCATTTCCATCAGAGGATTATCGTCTACCCGATCGGCAAGGCGGCCGGGGGCAAATTGCTAACCAACTGGATTTGCCAAATGACGGTCCCGGATCAGGCGCCGTCGCGGGAAGATTGGAACAAGCGCGTCGAAAAGCAGGCAGTGCTCGCCGCATTTGAGCGTTGGCGATTTCCCTGGCTCAATCTGCCGGCGCTGATCGAGCAATCGCACAGCATTTACGAGTTTCCGCTGGTTGATCGCGACCCCGTCGCGGCTTGGTCGTTTGACCGTGTCACCCTTCTCGGCGACGCCGCACATCCAATGCAGCCGACGGGCGGCCAGGCTGGTTCGCAAGCCGTTCTGGATGCTCGGAGCCTTGCCCGCGCAATGATCGAGACTGACGATCCCGTCGCGGCGCTGGAGCGCTATGAAGCAGAGCGTCGGCCCGCGATGAACGATATCATCTTGCGAAACCGGAAACTCGGACCCGAAGTCGCGATGCAGCTCGTTGAAGAGCGAGCGCCGAACGGGTTTGCCCGTGTCGAAGACGTGATCTCGCGACTTGAGCTCGACGGCATCACGAAATCGTTTGCCGCGGCCGCGGGCCTCGATGTCGAAACGGTCAATCATAGACCGTCCTATCTGTCTCAGCAGGGACATTTCCGAGGCCTGCTTTCGACGTAAGGACCCGGCAGACGGAAGGCATGTCCCAGTTAAGTCAAATGCGAAAAAAATTCAACCTGAGCTCCGCTAAGCCATCCTGACCAGTCCTCAATCTTGCGTTCACCATTTCGCTGACGGGCCACCCGCAGACTCCGCGGTGGCGCAAAGCGGTCATAGCCCGGCCCACGCACGTCGCCAAAGAGCCAATGGGTGACATGCCGCTGGGATTGCAAATGTTGTTACTCTATCAGCAGCAGTCCGCGTTTCTTATCACCGTCGAACGTATTTACAGCCGCGAACAGCCGCTTTCGCTCGACTAGCCATGGCCGGTAGTCGGAATTGACATCGAGCACGAAAACTAGGTCCTCGGCTTCGAGATAGCCCCCGATAGACGAATGATGCCCAACACCAGCACCAAAAATTTGCGAGCGATCGAAATTCACGATGTAGCGTCGGCCGGGATCGTTTGAGCGACGCAGGGGCGGATTCAAGCGGTCGTCGCAACACCTGAACGAAGGAGGTTGCGATGGGCATTCGAAAGCGAGGATCACACCGTTCCGGACGAGCGCCGTTGCCGTCACCGGGACGACCGCCAGTAGCGGGGCGATCTGCACTCCAGCGATTTTGGTTGGGGATCGCGCAGGGGATGACCAGCGAGGATGCTGCATTGGCGGCTGGTATGTCGCAGCCTGTCGGAACCAGATTGTTCCGACAGGCGGGCGGCATGGCACCAGCGATGTTCAAAACTTCGACCAAGCCGCCGTCCGGGCGGTACCTCTCGTTTGCGGAACGTGAGGAGATTGCACTTCTTCGCGTTCAGGGCCTTTCGAGCCGCGAGATCGGACGCCGACTTAGCCGATCCGTCTCGACCATCTCCCGTGAGCTACGACGCAATGCCGCGACGCGCAGCGGCGGCCTGGAGTATCGTGCGTCGACAGCCCAATGGCACGCCGAGCGATCGGCCCGTCGACCCAAACCGAGCAAGCTTGCGCTCAACACAACCTTGCGCACTTATGTGGAGCAGCGACTGGCCGGCGTCGTCACGACCCCGAGTGGCGCTGCCGTTCCTGGTCTCGCCGTTCCGTGGAAGGGCCGCCGGCATGGCCCGCGCAAGGATCGGCGATGGGCCAGGGCTTGGAGCCCAGAGCAGATTGCCCGACGCTTGCCGATCGACTTCCCGGACGACAAGACGATGCGCATCAGCCACGAAGCCATCTATCAAGCCCTCTTCGTTCAGGGGCGGGGAGCGCTACGCCGCGAACTGTCGGCCTGCTTGCGAACGGGGCGCGTGTTGCGGGTCCCCAGGGCGCGCGTACGCAGGCGAGGCAAGAGCTTTGTCTCGCCGGAGATCATGATCAGTCAACGCCCCGCCGAAGCGGCCGATCGCGCGGTGCCGGGTCACTGGGAGGGAGGCCTCATCCTTGGTCTTGGCAGCTCGGCGATCGGCACGCTGGTTGAGCGTACGACGCGCTTCACGATGTTGCTGCATCTTCCCCGGCTTGCGGGGCATGGCGAAGCTCCGCGCATGAAGAATGGGCCTGCTCTCGCAGGACACGGAGCTGAAGCGGTGCGCGACGCGATTACGCGCACCATCATCAGCTTGCCCGAAGAGCTGCGTCGTTCGCTGACCTGGGATCAGGGAGCTGAAATGGCTCAGCACGATCGTCTTAAGATCGACGCGGGTGTCCAAATCTACTTCTGCGATCCGCAAAGCCCATGGCAGCGTGGCACCAACGAGAACACAAATGGGCTGCTGCGTCAGTACTTCCCGAAAGGCACCGACCTGAGCGTCCACAGCGCCGACGAGATCGCCGCCGTGGCCGCGGCCCTCAATGCTCGACCGAGAAAAACCCTGGGTTGGAAAACGCCGGCAGAGGCGCTTGACGAGTTACTATCGTGAGTGAACACAATCGGTGTTGCGACGACCGCTTGAATCCGCCCAATATGCTTCGGCGGAGTATCGCAAGATGATGCAGTCCGCCGGTTTTCAGGCCTCGATGAGCCGCAAGGCCGATTGCTATGATAACGCGCCGATGGAGAGTTTCTTTCACACGCTCAAAACGGAACTCGTCCATCACCAGCATTACGAAACACGTGAGGAAGCCACACGTGATATCTTTGCTTACATCGAGGGCTTCTACAACCGCGCATCAGAACACCCATCTGTCTATGTTGTTGAAGAGAAGAGACTTTGCTGATTGGGATGCGATCCCGTGGGGTATCTTGGGTTCTGTCGCGCTCGTTCGGCGATAGATTGAGCAGCAGTTGTTAATAGCTCGGTGCGGGCGAAGATCCACGGGCCGTCCGATAGCGGGTGGATGGCTTCGATCTCGCCGGCTTCGGCGGCTAGCCGCAGCGTCTTGGGCGCGATCTTGAGGAGTTTTGCGGCATTGCTGAGGTTTAGCCAGGGCTCGATCCCGTCCTCGGCGGGCTTGAACACCGGGATGCGATAGCTCGAGCGCATCGAGGTGACACGCTCGCGCGTCCAGCGATTGCCGTTACCTGTCTTGAGGCCGTTGCGGTTGAGGAGGCCGGCGATCAGATCGTCACTGGCGATCAGCACCAGTCGGCGCACAGCCTCGATGATGTTGGCGGAGGTGCTGTTACGCTGCCCGCGCCGGCGCTTGGGCAGGCGTATCTCGCTGTGAACGCCGCCGACCCAGTGGACGACGAGGACGATCTCGGAGGCCGCATCGTCGATATCGGCCACGACCTCATGGATGAGGGTGCGCACAATGCGCTTCTTGAGGCGCGCATCCGTCGTCGGCGCATCCCAGACCGTTTTGAGGTTCGAGGCCAGAACGCCGAGCGAGGCTGGATCAGCAATGGGGGCGGGCGTCGCCGCATCATGCATGGCGATCTTGCCCTCGACCTCCACCGCGTGAGCGAGCGCCCTGTTCCAGCGCGCTTCAAGCTCGCCCGCCACCAGCCGGTTCGCGGGGTCAGCGGCATCGTACTGCCGGAAGGCCCGGTCGGCGGCATAGCGCGCCGCTTCGAGGTCGCGACTGAGAGCCTCGCGCACCTGATCCCGCCGTTCCCCGGCTTCCCTAGCGGTAGCGGTTGCCGCGGCGATAGCGCCCGGACTGACGACGCCGAGCAGTGCCTCCTCGATTGCATCATCGACGCGCAGTCCGCCGAAGCCAATGCAGTGGGGACCGCCATTGTCCATCCAAGCGCGGCTGCAGCTGTAGCGCGGGATATAGTGCTTCATGCCGGAGTACCGGAGTGTGAGCTTGCGACCGCAGCGCTTGCACCGGATCAGACCGGCCAGCAGCGCGTCACCATGCTTGGGCGCGCCGTGATGCCGACCGGTAGGAACGTTGCTGCTGACCATGGTGCGGATCGCCTCAAACCTCTCCCAGCTCACATACCCATCGTGGGTGTTGGGCTTTAGTGCCAACCATTCGTTCCGCGCCTTGCGGCGGATCTTCACGCTCACGCCTTCGGCGCTGTATCCCGCCGCGACAGCCGTCTTACCATAGGCATAGGCGCCGCCGTAGACCGGGTTCTCAATGATCCGGTGGATGGCGGAGTAGCTCGGTCGCCGCCAGGCCGTGTCGCCGTTGGTCTGCTTCACCGGCAGATCGAGATTGTACTCGTGGAGCCAGCAGAGCGCCTGTCGCGCGCTGCCCAGTTCCTCAACCTTGTCGAACACCAGCTTGATCGCTTCCTGGACCCGCCGATCCGGATCTTTCTCATAATGGTCGCCGGCCTTCACGAAGCCGACCGGCGCCGCTACAACCAACTCGCCCCGGCGCGCCTTCTCATAGCGGGCCGAGAGCGAACGCTGGCGCAACAGATCCAGTTCGTACTCGTTGAGGCTGCCTTTGAGCCCGAGCAACAGGCGATCGTTGCCGTGCCTTGGCGCATAGATGGTCTCCTGATCGACCAGAACGGTATCGACCACGCGGCACATCTCGATGAGCTGCTGCCAATCCCGGCTGTTGCGAGCGAACCGCGAGACCTCGCGCGCGCAGACCGCACCAACTTTACCGAGGCAAACCTCCGCTACCATCCGCTCGAAGCCGGCGCGTTGTACCCCGCCGGCAGCCGAACGACCGAGATCATCATCGATCACTTCGATCTCTGACCATCCGAGCGCCGTCAGCCGCTCCCGCATGGCGTATTGCAACGCGCTGCTCTCGCGATTGTGCAACACCTGATGCGCTGAGGATTGACGCACGTAAAGAAGCGCCTTGCGCGCCAGATGATGAGGCCTGACCTTGTCAGAGATCATGACCGACCTCCTTCGCGCGCGGCGTTGCCGTCGCCGATGCATGGGCGAGGATCAACTGCGTCATCAGACTCGTCAGGGCCGCCCGTGCTTCCGCCGGCAGCTCCGACCATGCCGGCGCGCCGATGGCGCTGTTCAACAGGCCGCTCCCGAACAGATCCATCTGTTGCTGCGACCGCGGTTGTCGATTCTGTCGGTATCCGCTCCCTGGCATTGCCGTCTGGCGTGACATGAGTCGCTCCCCGATTCTGGTCGTGAGAGCCTTTGGATGCGCCAGAAAGCAGGGCAGCTGATGGCGTTCGATCCTTCGCTAGATCGAGACACGCAGAGAGCGCCGCAAGTGCATCGATGCTGACAAACGGCTGAGCTGTCAAAAGCTCGGCGTCATAGCATGCCGTCCGGTCGAACATCCATGCTGGAACTTCCAGCCAACGATCTGCTTGCGACCCGTCCAGGCTGCAGCGAAAAACGACATCATCAGCTTTGTCGACGGTCCTATGAACGCAAACTCGCCGACCAAACCAAGGATGATACCGATAAAGAACCTCGCGAAAAACGGTCCTGTGGGCGTTCTCAAACGTTGTTGTATAATCGAAAGCGTCGTCACTCCGCCATCGGCTATATCAGCCCGATCGAGATGGAGCTAAAAGCCGCTTAACTCTGTCCATTTTTTCGGGGGAAGATCGGCGTCCACCGGCATCGGTAAGGAGCTCGCGCGCTGCTGCGCCGAGGGCGGTTTCGATCTTCTAATCGCGGCCGACGAGCCTGCGGTCGAGGACGCGGCGGATGAGCTCCGCCGGCTGGGCGGCAGCGTCGAGTCGGTGCAAGTCGATCTTGCAACTAGCGAGGGCGTCGATAAGCTCTGCGCCGCGTTCGCCGGCCGGCCGATCGATGCGTTACTGGCCAATGCCGCTGTCGGGCTCGGTAAGGCCTTTCTCGATCAGGATTTTGCCAATGTCAGGCGCGTGATCGACACCAACATCACCGGCACGCTCTACCTCATCCATCGCGCCGGAAACGAGATGCTCCGGCGCAATTCGGGGCGCATCCTGATCACCGGCTCGATCGCCGGCTTTATACCGGGCAGCTTTCAGGCGGTCTATAACGCCAGCAAGGCCTTCCTCGATTCATTCTCCTTCGCGATCCGCGAAGAGCTGAGGGATAGCAATGTCACGGTCACGTGCCTGATGCCCGGCGCGAACGTGCGTTCCTCGAACTGCTCGACGAATTGCCCCGCCACGAAAGCTTCCATCAGGTCGATGCGCTGGCAGAAGGCCTGAGGAGCCTGAGTCCCCGACGGCTGCAAATGCTTTTCGACGACTGCAAAAGCGTCAAGGTCAAACGACTGTTCTTCTGGTTCGCGGAGCGACATCAGCACGCCTGGCTCAAACAGATCGACAAGTCGAAAGTCAATCTCGGCACGGGAAAGCGTATGCTCGTCAAGGGCGGCAAACTCGACACCAAATACCTCATAACCATCCCAGACGACCTCAATGCCCCCGTCTGAAAAATATCGGCATCAAGTGGCCTTGTTGAACGAGACGATCCCGTTCGTCGCGGCGGAGCCCGATTTTGCGCTCAAGGGCGGCACCGCCCAAGCTGACCGTCCAGAAAGGCGACGCGCAGATCAAGATCGAGGTCACGCCGGTGATCAGGGGCCGTGTCTTCGAACCGGAGTTGCGCGACGTCTCAGTCGCCTATCGCGAGCCTGGCCGCGACCTGTCCCGTTATCAGCATGAAATTTCTGAATCGTTGGCCCTGATCGATTCATTTATTTAATTGGACGGTCGATTCGGTAATTGCGATTCTGGCGCATGTCCGAACTCACCGTGCAATATATCGTGCTCGAGCGTCGCGATCCGGCCCGGAACATGGCGCGGTTCTATGTGCTCACGATCGAACCGACGCTGTTTGGCGATACGGCATTGGTGCGTGAATGGGGTCGTCTCGGTGCGCGCGGCCGACGGCGGCTCGATCTGTTCAATGGGCACGTGCAGGCCGCCGAGGCCCTCGAGTCCTGGCTCAAGCGCAAAACCCGTCGTGGTTATGTCCAGCGGCACTTTCCGGGCTTGGAGCCGGCGTGCGACACGCCGCAAGCTGGCTGATCTGGACAAAATGTGATCGAAAGTATATCAAAGTAATCCGAAGTCATATTCGGTCGCATTTCAAGAATTGCAAAAGTATTCCATAATCAATATTATGCGAAAGTGAACTTTCGCGTCTTCGCCAATAGTATAGACGATACAAATTCCATAAATGGGTGTTTGGCCCTCTTTCCCCCTGTTCCTGGCGGATGAGCTACGGCTCAATCAGATTAGCACTACTTTGGCAGAATCGGTCTGCGCCAGTGTTTTTCAAGGAGTCGTTTTCGGCAGTGTGGACACCGTTGAGA
>NZ_JBANAZ010000131.1:0-10124 GCF_059803455.1 Bradyrhizobium sp. UFLA05-108
GGCGTTCGAGGGGTGTCCACACCCTCACCGCCGCTTACCCCAGTCGCCGCTTACCCCATAGCATCTGGATCGTCCGCTCGAGTGCGCAATTGCGCACAAGGCGGACGATGACATCGAATGCGCGGCTACGCACTCCTCGCCAGCGCGCCGTCGATCATGTTGACGGCGTTCTGGATGCCGTAGACTGCGACAAAGGAGCCGAAGCGCGGGCCTTTCTCCTGGCCGAGGAGGACCTGGTAGAGCATGTTGAACCAGTCCAGCGTGACGCCGGGACGGCCATCCTTGCCCTTCTTGACCTGATCGAGGAACGGCTCGCGGCGGCCGATCTCGTAGACGACGTTCTGGATGTCCTCGGCCGACGCCTCCTGCGGCAACTGCGAGAGCGCATCGCGCAGGTCCTGCAATGCGGCGCGCTCGCTATCGGTCGGCTCGCGGAACTGCTTCGTCGGCGCGACGAAGTCGCGATAGTAGTTGATGGCGTAGCCGACCATCGCGTCCAGCTTCGGATGCGTCTGCGGGCTCACGCCGGGGCGGTAGCGGCGGATGAAGCCCCACAGCGTCTCGGCGTTCTCCGCGTTCGACGACGACACCAGCGTCAAGAGGAGCTGGAAGGTGACGGGCATATCGGCCTTCGGCGGATGGCCGTCATGAATATGCCAGACGGGATTGCCGAGCTGTTGCTTGGCATCCTGCCGCGGAAAGCCGTCGAGGAACTGCTGATAGTCGTCGACATTGCGCGGGATGACGTCGAAATAGAGCCGCTTCGCCGCCTTCGGCTCGCGATACATGAACAGCGACAGCGATTCCGGCGGCGCATAGCGCAGCCATTCGTCGATGGTCAGGCCGTTGCCCTTCGACTTCGATATCTTCTGGCCCTTCTCGTCGAGGAACAGCTCGAAATTGAAGCCTTCGGGCGGCGTGGCGCCGAGCGTCCTTGCAATGGCGCCCGAGAGCTTGACCGAGTCGATCAGGTCCTTGCCGGCCATCTCGTAGTCGACGCCGAGCGCGACCCAGCGCATCGCCCAATCCGCCTTCCACTGGCACTTCACATGACCGCCAGTGACAGGCGTCTCGACCTCCTCACCGGTGTCGGGATCGACATACGTGACGGTGCCGGCAGCGACGTCGCGGCGGATCATCGGCACCTGCAAGACGACGCCGGTGGTCTTGCTGATGGGCAAGAACGGCGAATAGGTCGCGCGGCGATCCGGCCCGAGCGTCGGCAGGATGATCGCCATGACCTTGTCGTAGGCGGCAAGCATCTTCAGCAGCGTCGCGTCAAAACGGCCCGAATTGTAGTAGTCGGTCGCGCTGGCAAACTCGTAGTCGAAGCCAAAGCTGTCGAGGAAGGCGCGCAGGCGGGCATTGTTGTGGTGCCCGAACGACGGATAGTCGTTGGAGAACGGATCCGGCACCCGCGTCAGCGGCTTGCCGAGATGCGCGGCCAGCATCTCCTTGTTGGGCACGTTGTCGGGGACCTTGCGAAACCCGTCCATGTCGTCGGAGAACGCGATCAGCCGCGTCTTGATCTTGTCCTCGGTGAGCACGCGGAAGGCATGGCGCACCATCGAGGTGCGCGCGACCTCGCCGAAGGTGCCGATATGCGGCAGGCCGGACGGGCCGTAGCCGGTCTCGAACAGCACCTCGTCCTTCGGGCTCTTCTTCAGCCGCGCGACGAGCGCCTTCGCCTGCTCGAACGGCCAGGCGTTGGATTGTTCGGCGAGCGCACGCAGATCGCTCGGGCTGGCGGCAGGGTCAATAACGGACATTCAAGGGGCCTCCGGGCCGCGGAAAATAGCGATTTCCGGGCAGAATGCAATTTTGTGGGCGATGTCAGACCCTCACCCTGAGGAGCGCGCTCTTCGCGCGCGTCGCGAAGGGCGAGGCCGAGAGAGAGCCGGGCCTTCATCCTTCGAGACGCTTGCTTCGCAAGCTCCTCAGGATGAGGAGCTGATGACGGGGCGACGGCTAAAACGGGCTCACCGAAAAATACCGCAGCCACAGATCGGTGTAGCGGCCTTTTTCCCAGACGCGGAACAGCGCCCAGTTCAGCGCCTGGCGCAACAGGTCGTTGCCCTTGCGCACGGCGATGCCGACACCCTCGCCGAAGAAGCGGCTCTCAATGAAGGGGCCGCCGGAGAACGCGCAGCAATCGCCGGAATCCGTGCCGTTGATCCAGAACGCCAGCGAGATGGCATCGCCGAAGATGAAGTCGACCTCGCCCCGGCGAAGCGCGGTGCGCAAGGCCTCGTCGTTGGGATAGCCGTGCAGCTCGGCGTCGGTGAACATCGCCTTGAGATACGCTTCATGCGCGGAGCCCGCTATGACGCCGACCTTCTTGCCCTCGAGATATTCGGGACGGATTTCCGGCATCACCGCGTCCTTGCGCGAGGCGAAGCGTGCAGGCACGCGATAATAGGGATCGGTGAAATCGGCGCGCGCGCGGAGCTGCGGGCTCACCGCCATGGACGCGATGATGGCATCGCCGCGGTTCGAGGAGAGCGCGTCGATCAGCGTCTCGAAACGGCGCATCTGCACGGTGCAGGTGACCTTGATCTCCTCGCACAGCGCGCGCGCAAGATCGACGTTGAAGCCGGCCGGATTGCCGTCTGCGCCGGTGTAGTTGAACGGCGGATAGTCGGTTTCGGTCAGGAAGCGGATCACGGTCAGGCGCGACAGGTCCGGCCGTTCGGGCCGCCGGCGGGGATCCCAGAAGCCGGGCACGGCCTGGGGAGCGGCTTGAGGCGCTCCAGGCGCCGGCTTGGCCGGCGCCTGCGCAAGGGCGCCGGGCGCCGCCGACAACAGGCAGGCACCGACCGCCGCCAGCCCGATCAGGAGGCGGCGGACAGTTTTGAGCGATTTCGCCTGTTGCGATGGGGCCATCGGTTTGAGATTAGCGGGATTTTGTTGGGATCGGAGGGCCTTATAGACCATCCCGCCGGGAACGCGAGTGGGGATTACGGCCGGTTCGGCGATCTCAGAGGTACCGCTTCAGCTCGGCCGCGGCCTCCTCAGGCGGGCGCTTCATGTTGAACGGAGCGACGAACCTCCCGTCGCGGTCCATCAGGTAGATCAGCGCGGTGTGGTCCATGGTGTAGTCGCCGTCCTTCGTCGGGACCTTCTTGGCGTAGACGCGATAGGACGTCAGCACCTTGGTGGTCTCGGCCGGATCGCCGCTGAGGCCTTCCAGATGCGGATCGAAGCTCGAGAGATAGTCCTTCATCGTCGACGGCGTGTCTCGCTCGGGATCGACCGAGATGAAATAGGCGTTCACCTTGTCGGCGTCCTTGCCCATTGCCCGCAGCACTTCCGAGATCTCGAACAGCGAGGTCGGGCAGACGTCCGGGCAATGGGTGTAGCCGAAGAAGATCAGGGTCGGCTTGCCCTTCAGGCTCTTGTCGGTGACGGTCTTGCCGTTCTGGTCGGTGAGCGCGAACGGCCCGCCGATCGCGGCCGGCTGAGCCACCTTGCTGACCCCGCCCATGGCCCAGAACATCACGAGCAGCCCGATGACGAGGCTTGCGGCGAAGGCGGTCGCGATCACCAGCGGGCGGGCAGTCCGGCTCATCGTGGAGAGAATCCCGTTGTACGGATCAGAAGCAGGCCGACAGGCCGGCCCTGATCACCTCAAAAAACACCTGGCTGCCGTAGTGGAACCACAGCGCCAGCGTGGCCAGCAGCGTAAGTCCGCCGAGCCCCGCGCCCGCAAATAGCAGCACGGATGGCGTCCCGCCGGCAGTGGGCGAATTGTCCGATACCGGATGCGCTGATTGCAGTGGTTGAGCCATGACAATGATCGCGGCGATACGCGCCGGTTCCCTGCCCCTCAGATAGGCGCTGGCCCGCGCCCGGGCAAGCGCCGCGCGTGGGCCAGAATAGCTCCCGGATCAGCTCGTCCTGATGGTTTGTTAGTGAAGCAGCTGCCCGCGGGCGGATTCCAGTTCTCCCGCTTGCGGGAGAGCCCGGCGCGACGGGCGGCTGGTCGCGGCCTGCGCGTCCATGTAGCAGGGCTTGTACATCGACTCGAGCTGCTTGCCCCTGAGGAAGATCATGTGCGGGGTGAGGCCGCCACGTTGCGAGATCCAGCGCCGCACCTGCGACGGATACATCGCATAGAGCATCTGGGTCGCTTCGGGATTGGTGATGGCGCGGCCGTTGACGCCGAAATCCCAAGCGGCGTGGAAGCCGAGCGTCGCATGCGAGGTCACGCAGATGCGGTCGCGCGGGATGGCCCCGAGGACGATGGTACAGGCCGAGGCGCAGAGCCCGTCGATGATGACGGTCTCGCCGGACTGGCGCAGGTCCTGGTATCTGTCGACATAGGTTCCGATGCGGCCGCCACGGTCGTCGGCGATCCGAACCACCGCGTGAGAGGCCCCCATGCCCGCGAACAGGAGAACCGCTGCGAGCAACCCCGTCAGAAACTTCATGTCCCCCGCCCCAGTCCCATTCGAATCTGTGTGTCAGGTGGTGATGCGCCGCTAACGTCCGTCCTAACCGTGGTTTTGTCTAGGCGCGTGGGCTCGCTCAAAACAAATTCAAATCCGGTGTTGCGCCCGCGCTGCACTTCGCCGATCCCCCCGCCGTCCCAACACCAAAGTGGAACAAGTTAACGGATTCTTGTGTCGCTCCTCTTGATCTCAGCGACGGCGGCTGACTTCAATCCGGATGATTACAGGGGGGAACTCAATGGCTGAGCAGGCGGACGTCATTGTCGTCGGCGCGGGGTTGTCGGGGCTGGTGGCTGCAACCGAAATTGCCGATGCCGGCAAGCGCGTGATGGTCGTCGATCAAGAGGGCGAGCAATCGATCGGTGGCCAGGCGTTCTGGTCGTTCGGCGGTTTGTTCCTGGTCAACTCGCCGGAGCAGCGCCGGCTCGGCATCAAGGATTCCGCCGAGCTCGCGCTGCAGGACTGGCTCGGCACCGCGGGCTTCGACCGCGACGAGGACCACTGGCCACGGAGATGGGCGGAAGCCTATGTGGCATTCGCGGCCGGCGAGAAGCGATCATGGCTGCGCGCGATGGGCCATCGCATCTTTCCGGTGGTCGGCTGGGCCGAGCGCGGCGGCTATGACGCGATGGGGCACGGCAATTCGGTGCCGCGCTTTCACGTGACCTGGGGCACGGGACCCGGCATCGTCGAGCCGTTCGAGCGCCGCGCGCGCGAGGCGGCGAGAAGCGGCCGGCTGGCCTTCAAGTTCCGCCATCGCGTCGATGCATTGAACATCACGAATGGCACGGTCGACGGCGTGAGCGGCAAAATCCTCGCGCCGGACAGTGTCGAGCGCGGCAAGAGCTCCTCGCGCGACGTGGTCGGCGACTTCGCGCTGAAGGCACAGGCGGTGATCGTCGCCTCCGGCGGCATCGGCGGCAATCACGATCTGGTGCGGCAGAACTGGCCGAAGCGGCTCGGCGAGCCGCCAACATTCATGATCTCCGGCGTGCCCGAACATGTCGACGGCCGCATGATCGGCATCACGGAAGGCATCGGGGCGCGGCTGATCAACCGCGACCGCATGTGGCATTATGTCGAGGGCATCCAGAACTGGAATCCAATCTGGCCACATCACGGCATCCGCATCCTGCCCGGCCCCTCCTCGATGTGGTTCGACGCCACGGGCACACGGCTGCCGGCGCCGCTGTTTCCAGGCTCGGACACGCTCGGCCAGCTCGAATACATCACGTCGACCGGCTATGATTATTCCTGGTTCATCCTGACGCAGAGCATCATCAAGAAGGAATTTGCGCTCTCAGGCTCCGAGCAGAATCCCGATCTCACGGGAAAAAGCTGGCGCATGACGTTGCGCCGCGCCACCAACAAGGGCGCGCCGGCACCGGTGGAAGCGTTCAAGAGCCATGGTGTCGACTTCATTGTGCGTGACAAGCTCGAGGAGCTCGTGCCGGCCATGAACAAGCTCGCCGGCAGCGATCTTCTCAGGCTCGACCATGTCAGGATGCAGATCGAGGCGCGCGACCGTGAGATCGCCAATCCCTTCGTCAAGGACGCGCAGGTGATGAACATCCACAATGCGCGCCGCTATATCGGCGACAAGCTGATCCGCACCGCCTCGCCCCATCGCATCCTCGATCCCGAGCATGGACCGCTGATCGCGGTCAAGCTCAACATCCTGACGCGCAAGACGCTCGGCGGGTTCGAGACCGATCTGGACTCGCGCGTGTTCGGACAAGAGGGCCAGGTCATTCCCGGGCTCTACGCCGTAGGCGAAGCCGCCGGCTTCGGCGGCGGCGGCGTGCACGGCTACCGCTCACTGGAAGGCACGTTCCTCGGCGGCTGCCTGTTCTCGGGCCGCAACGCCGGGCGCGCCGCGGCGAAGGCGGTGGGCTAGCTCAATGTTGTGGCGGATGGGCATCGGAGTTCTTGCTGCGGTGCTGCAGTTCGCCGCACCCGCACGGGCCGACACGATCGACATCAATGGCGTGACGCGCACGTTCATCATGATGCCGGCGCCGACCAAGCCTGCCCCCCTCGTCATCGTGCTGCACGGCAAGACCCAGCGCGGCGCCGACATGGTGACACGGACATCCTGGCCGCTGATGGCCAAGCGCAACTCCTTTACCGTGGTGTTTCCCGATGGGCTCAACAACGCCTGGGCCGATGCGCGACCCGACGCCCGACGCGCCGGTCGCGGGCCGCCCAAAGGTACCGACGATATCGCTTTCATCGCAGCCCTGGTCGACAAGCTCGTGAAAGACGGCACGGCGGACGCGCGCCGCGTCTACATCACCGGCATCTCCAATGGCGGTGCGATGACCATGACGCTGGCCTGCAACCGCGCCGATCTGTTCTCGGCCGCCGCTAGCGTGATCATGAACCTCACCGATGAATCGGCCGCCACCTGCCATCCATCACGTCCGCTGCCGATGCTGCTCATGAACGGCACGGTCGATCCGCTGATCCCCTATGACGGCGGCCGCGGCGCGAGTTATTTTGCGGCCGACGGCTTCTGGTCGACCACGAAGACGCTGGCATTCTGGCGTAGCATCAATGGCTGCGAAGCTGATGATGCCGCGGCAACCGATCTGCCCGACAGGAATCCTCACGACGAGTCCACCGTGACGCAGATCGGCTCGTACTGCCCGAAAGGGCGTGACGTCGTGCTCTACCGCGTCAATGGCGGCGGTCATCGCATGCCCGGGCATTTCCCCGATGCACGTTTCCCAAAAGTCGCGAACGGCCTGCTCGGCCCGCAGAACGGCGACATCGACGGCGCCGACACGATCTGGGCGTTCTTCAGCCGCTTTCCTTGAGGCCGCGCATGCGTCACCGGCAACGCATGCGTGCCCAGCAACGCATGCGTGCCCGGCAACGCATGCGTGCCTGGCAACGCATGCGTGCCTGGGGTGGCAGAGCACAGGGGGCTGCGCTAGACAGGGCCGCCATTCCAACAGGAGATTCACATGAGCATTCAACGTTTCGAAACCGGCCCGCGCATGAGCCAGGCCGTCGTGCACGGCAACACCGTCTATCTCGCCGGTGTCGTCGCCAGCAGGGCCGGCGGTGAAAGCGTGACGAAGCAGACCCAGGACATCCTGGCGACCATCGACAGCCATCTCGCCAAGGCCGGCACCGACAAATCGAAACTGCTGTCGGCAACGATCTACATCACCGACATGAAGACGTTCCAGGAGATGAACGCGGTGTGGGACGCCTGGGTGTCGCCGGGCAACACGCCGGCGCGCGCCACCGTGGAAGCCAAGCTCGCCGCCCCGCAATACACCGTCGAGATCATGGTGACCGCGGCCAAGTAGCACGCTGGAAGATGACTGTGCGGGCCAGAAGCGCGATGAAAGCATCATCGCGCTTCAGTTCTTCGCAGGCGCATGACCTCCGAGGTAATCGATTGGCGCGCGCAAACCTTCGATAGTCAGGGACAGCCGAACCATCCGGCGCTTTTCGAAGGAGACCATCATGACCGACCACACCACCCTCGCCCACCGCTATATCGATCTCTGGAACGAGCGCGCGCCGGGCAAACGGCGCGAACTGCTCAGCGAGAACTGGACGGCGGATGCGAGCTATGTCGATCCCTTGATGCGCGGCGACGGCCATGACGGCGTCGACGAGCTGATCGCCGGTGTGCAGCAGCGCTTTCCCGAGTTCAGGTTCAGGCTGATCGGCGAGCCCAATGGTTATGGCGAGCACCTGCGCTTTTCATGGGGTCTCGGCCCAGACGGCGTCGACAGCCCGATCAAGGGTACCGATTTTGCCGTGCTGAAAGACGGCCGCATCAAGAGCGTCACGGGATTCTTGGATCAGGTGCCGGCGGGCGCGTGAGCTGGCTTACCACCCTCCCTGCAGCGCAGGGCTATCGCATATGAGCATCAACGAGGTCGTCATGCCCGGGCTTGTCGCGGGCATCCACGTTCTCTGTGCTGCAGGGTAAGGCCTGAATGGCCGGGACAAGCCCGGCCATGACGATGTGGAAACTTCGGTGCCGCTGGCGCCCAGGTTCTGTCCGTATTCGAGGGCCGTTCTAGTTCGAAGGAACTAGTGTCCTTGTTCGATTTGTGTTCACTAGTGAACAGAACAAAATGCCCCGCGCCTGCATCTTGGTGCCGATTATGCTGAACCATGCGGATTAGGACCCGCAAGCACGAGGGGTGCGAGCCATGCAACGTCGACGTATCAAGCCAATCCAATCCCTTGAAGACCGCCTTGCCGAGGAGGCGAAGCGCCTACACGAGAAAGCCAAGTTGCTCCCACCAGGAGCGGTCCGCGAGGCCCTCTTGCGGAAGGCTCGCCAAGCCGAGACCGGCTCGCACATAAGCGAATGGCTGCGATCTCCCGAGCTACAACCGCCGAAAGAATGAGAACCTATCGACTAGCAATAGCCACGCTGGCCGCTTCCTCGCTGGCTGGATGGTCTGCGTGCTTGTCGTCGCGTAGGTCGTCTCATTCGGCACGAGGTCATCGTTCTCCCGACCACCACGTTGACTGCGGATCGCTCGCGAAAATCTTGGTCGAGCGCAGCGCGACCAGATGGCGGATAGAATTGCCGCCGTTTTGGAAAATCGCGAACCGAATGGAGTTTCCGAGGCTTCGGATAAAATGTAGCGTCGAACTAAATCCGGCGTATCCAATCCTGCCGCCACTCGCGATTTGCTTTGACCAAGCGACGGACTTCAGCAACGGCGGCGTTCGCACGTGCAACAAGCTGCTCTAGCGGTTCCAGTGCATCTGACATGCCCATAAACCAGCGGGGGGGGGGCGGTTCCCAGCGCGCCGCTTAAATTAGCCCCGCATCTATGTCCTTGATGGTCCTTATGATCTCATTCCTATGCTCCTGCATCTCCTTCAGGGTACGCCGGTATGTTTCAAGCAATTGCTCTGCTACAGCGGTGGGGTGCCCGCCTGCGCGCAGCCGTTCGATATCCATGATCTGATGACTGATTGTTCGTTCGGCGTCGCTGAGATGACGTTCAGCCTCGGCGAGCCGCTGAACTTCCGCGTTCCTGTCCATGCCACTCTCCCAATCCCATTGGAAAGTGGAGCGAGCCTTCGGAAGTTCCGGCGGCGTTGGCGTGCTTCCAGCCAGCAACTTCTCCAGAACGAGCGTATTGTCTCCGCATCACCGGCCAAGGCTTTGTCCGTAGGCGTCGGTGGCTGAGAGACCGATCGATCGCGCTCCAGCCTGCATGAGGAAGGGAGCGGCCAATGGTCCTTAATCCAGGTCGTATCTTTCGCCTTCCAAACTACTTGCAAGATCTTGATGCCCAGCATCTCGAAGCGACGCGCAAGGCGCTTGCCGAACACCGTAAGCTTCTTAAAGACACACCGCCACCTGACAGCTTCGCAGGACGGAAGACCTACGAACCGTTCCCCCTCCCGCGAGGACGACGAGTAACCAGAACTTCGGCGACCCGGTAACTTGAGCCTTGTCTGCAAGAGGCAGGCAGCGCTTGCGGGTTCCGAAGCGGTGCGAGCTACTCTGCTCGTCATGGCGGCCGAATATCGAAAAGCTAGCTAAGCGCCCGAGCACGGGCCGTTCGACTACCGGCCTCTTTCATTTCGCGAATGTCGCCTGTTGGCCGATTCCGTTGAAAAAGGCCGCGGTTGCGACTCAGAGATACCAGTGATTCAGTCTGTCTAGTTGGCAGGACT
>NZ_JBANAZ010000132.1:0-9890 GCF_059803455.1 Bradyrhizobium sp. UFLA05-108
GATGCCGGCTGCCACTTGGCTTGCTGCCGGCGCTGCCGCTACTACTGGTTTCGCTTGTCGCCGAACAGAGGCTGTCCAAGGCGCGGCGGCATCGCCCCGTTCGATATAGTGAAGGCGCACTCCGTCGCATTCGGTGAAGGCCCCGATCGGGGGATTCTTTCGCTCCGCCGCCACTTGAAATGCGATGTTGCTGAGTATCAGAACGACAAGTCCGGCCAAAATGATCAGCAGGGTTCAGTCGTGGACATCGTCAACCTTTGGATATTCCGCACTAGCGGGGTTACTCTGGGAGCGGGCCCCTGACGGACGAGGATTCCTGCTTCCTCGTTTTCAGCCGCGCTTCCCGGCCGCGCGTGCGTATATGCGACCACTCATTTGCCGCAACGGGTACAGTTATCGTCGCGGCAGAGACGTGAGCTCCCGGGCCGCCGCGATGCCCCAGAACGGATATGCAGTCATATCTTTCGAATACTTCCCGTACATGTCGATCCGCCTGCTTGTGAATTCTGCAATGAGGGCGACAAATTCGAACGGTGACCTGATCGCCATAAGCCTCAGGCAGAACTCAAAAGCAAATTGCCCGTTGGCCTGGGCTATCTCAAGAAGCTTGGCTTGATAAGCCTGCATGTTTGTTGTCGCTAAATCGAAGCCTTTCGCCGGATCGCTATCACTCATCCTCTGACTGAGGTCACCTGGCAACGCATCCACCCGGGTCTCAATGAGGGGAGCATCGTGTTTTGGATCGTCATGTAGCTTAAGAGGTGGTTCAATCGGGGTCGCTGCAACAAAGCGCAGAAAATCGACTTTCGGGCTTCTGACAATGGCCTGCTTGTTCCGTTGGGCTCGCGCGGCCTTTTTAGGATTGCGGACGCGCTTTGACGCTGTTGCCAATTTGCGTTTGCTCATCTGACGCTCCAAGAAAATGGGGTGCGACCACAACGGTCATTTCTGAAAAGACAACAGGCTTTGCGATGTGGCGTTCCAAACCCTCGAAATGTCCGCATGAACTGAGATCAATCGCACGTTCAATCGCACGTTCTGGCGGTCGACGTTGATTTTAGGTAGCAACTCCAACCGAGCGAACGTTTAGCTCTCGGCGACTTAGTCGGTGCGGTGGAGTTTGAATGCGCCAACGACGCGGCGGCAAAACGGAAAGCCCAAAAGCTGTTGGCAGGCACCCCGGGGGAGCATTGCGACGTATTAACGGAAGTCTAGAGACTAAGTAATCGGAGCGGGCACACATTGCGCTAACGACTAACCAAGAGCGATCGGTTCGTTGACACCATTGAATTGTCTTTTGGGCTCAGGTCCGCAGCTAGCGACCGCTCGAGGCGCTCGGCTTGGTCTTTCGTCAAATTGACAGCCAGACCTAGATCAGTCCCGAACAATGCGGGGCCTTTACGTTGTCGATCGTAGACCATCCAACCCTGAGATGCCTGCCGCACCATAAATCTCGGTGGAGGCGGTAGCTTATCGCCCATGTTTTTGCCCTTTTGTTCTTACGTTTGCGCACAGCGAAGTTTTGGCAGATCGAGGCAAACGCTTTGGTTTGAGCACTCTCAAGCAAACCGTGCCGCGCTCCGCCTAAAGCAACGGTGGACGCTACCCTCCGTTCCTAGGCGAGCCTGATCCCTGAATCGGTTGGATTCGAAGGGAGCGGGGGCAACTTGAACCGCTGGGCGTTTCAATGCTGGCAGAGGAACGACTCTCGACAGAGCTAGTCATCTCCATACTCTCGGTAAAAGCCTCCAATGAAACCACGCCGAGAGAAAACCTTCCTACAAGGTTGGCGGCCTCGGCATCCCTCTCGCTGGGGTCGCTTGTCGGAGAGGCGGCGCGTTTGGTGATGTTAAACGACGCACTTCTGGATGAGCTGAGACAGCTGGAGCGCGAGGTCGTTGAGGGTGAGCGGCGAGGAACAGGAGGCGTTGGTCATTAGTTTGAAACGGCAGAATCAAGACACCAGCAACGCTCAAGCCGAACTGGACGGATTGCGTGAGAATCAGCGCCGCCTTCAGCAAGATCGGCATCGCATCTTGTCGCTGCTGCAACCGTAAGTCCTGATCGTTGGGCTTTTCGTATGTCCAAAAGTGAACATAACTCATCCGCACTCCCGGGCATGCTTGAGCGCGCCCGAGCGGGAGAGTATGTCACTTTGCCACTTCTTCCCGGTACAGGCCCCTATCCCTTTAGCGACCAGTTATTGGCTGGTGTTTGGCCCCAAGCGCTTGAAAGTGCTAAAATATCGCTGCGCTAATGGGATTCGGGTTGGGCGAGTTCTCATCGCGATCGGTGGAGGCCATCGGTGAAGATTGAGCGAGCACTGGCAAGTGGCGCACGAACTTCGAGGCTGCGATCGCCATCACCAACAGTAAGATAAAGGCCGTCCAGGTCATGCCACTTGGTTTATTGGCGCTATAGGTGCTTTCGCGAGTGCGACTTTTTCAACACATCACCTCAGAACCAGACAGCGAAACCATCTGGTTTGCATATCAGCGAACCAGAAGCCGACATGGCGACCAAGCTGTTCAACCAGCTCGTCGACGCGAGCGATCACGCTTGCCGATAATTCAGAGTTTATCGATTTCGCTGTCTTCAAGTTGAAAATCAGCTGCGGGACCTTGGGCCCCTTAGCTCAATGGCCGCGGTCGGCGGGCTACGCCAGTGGGACAATCGAGGGTTCTACGATCCCAATGCCCGAGGTCGGCTGCGGCCAGATATGTGCTCTCCAGGAAGGCCATCAGCGCTACCTCCGGGGCAGCTGATTGTCTCACCACATCGTAAGGCAGGAGAAATTCTCCGAGCTTCCGGTCGAAGTAGGCTCCATCGGGCATCACTTTCGCGTCCGCAAGACCTGCAGGAGCGGGATAGGCATAGGAGTAAAAGGCCGCAAAGTCCGTGCCGCCGCCGCCCGGCCAAAAACCTGCCGATGAGACTTCATGACTGTATGCCTCGCGGGTCACCTCGTCCGGCAAAGAAGGAATGCCACCCGGATGTAGGGGCGCGGGGCGTCCGGAGAAGCGCGTGACCGCTAAATCAAAGCTGCCCCAAAAGAGATGAACGGGACTAGCCTTTCCGACGAAGCCGGTTCGAAATCGGGTGAATACATTGTTGGCGAGCACGAGCGCCTCGAAGAACCTTGTCACGGCTGCAGCATCGTAGGGTCTCGTTTGCCGATCATCGCGAAATGAGATGGGAGCGGGCACCTCGCTGGGTCGGTCGTGAAGCTCCGGCGTGCCCCCAATACGCCGAACGAGTTCGAGGAAATATGCATAGAAGTCAGCCACAGACATCGGTCCTAACGGAAGCTCAGTCGTGCGCCCGTCTGCTGCTTCTCCGATGACGGCATGTTTCCGGAGATCAAGGGTGATCTCAATGCCAGCCCCGTCCGGTACCAGCGAAGTCGTCAACCCACGTGCGTTAACGTAGAGGGTCGCGTGCCAGGAATGGTTGAGCCAAGGCGTTCGTGCAAGTCGGTACTTACCCACAACCTGCGAATACATATGGAGCGCGGAACATGTCTCGCGCCAGTTCTCGAACGGGATGTCTGGCCAGTTTGCGTTCACAGTGCTTCCTCCAACTAAGCTCCACCCGGGTGGTCACAGCACCGAGATGATGTTAGGCGAGGTCCATTCGCGCTCAAAGCTAGACGATGAAGCGCGAGTAGAGCTAGTCTGCCATTGTGACGCCATAATGCGCAAATTCGCACCGAAGACAGAGCCTGGTATTGGGCCTAACCGACGTACTCAGCATATCCATCGGGACCGAGTGTAGGCGCTTGTGGCGCAAAGCGGTCCACGAAAATTTCCGCAACGAATGCGCTGACGCTGTTACTCTACTTCGCACTCGGAGGCGCACTCTATTATCTGCCGTTCGGCTTGATGCGGCTCGGCGACTACTCCGCGACACAGTGCGTCCACCCCATCACAAAAAGGCTCTTACCGGACGCTCGGTAAGGTGGTGTCCGCTTTGCCACCAATATCGACATCGGTGGAGGACGAAGGCACGTGAGCGCAGACCCACTTCTCGTCTCGTGCACCGCAGCAAAGTGTGATTTGCTTACCTCTCGATGGTTGTGGAAACCTAACCGGGTCCGCGCCCGCGCTTTACAGCGGGCTAGGTTTGCCCGCTCTGCTGACGCGGCGAGATCGGGCCTGACCTTTTCCAGGCGGCGTGCCGCATAGCCTTGAGGGACAAGCGTCAATCAACGCTAATGCGGGTCAAAAGGGAGCTGCGACTAAACATGCATGCGATGAAAGCGATCGCCATTATAGTGGTCCTGCTCCTGGTCGTGGTGAACGCTCTGGAATTGCTGCCGGCAGCGAGCGCATTCCAAATATACCTATCGGGTGGCGCGGTGGCGCTGAGCCTTGTCGCGCTGATAGCGATCATGGCCTGGCGCGGCCCGTCACGGGATAGCCGAAGTGCTGGTGCTGAGGCGGCCCGACCGATGCCTGTTACGACTCGCGTAACCCGGGCAGACGCCGAGATCGTTAGCTTTTTGGCGATGCTGCAGGCAAGGGGCCGGCTGGTCGATTTCCTGATGGACGACATCAACGCGCATGATGACGCACAGGTTGGGGCGGCCGCGCGCGTGGTCCATGCCGGATGCAAGACCGCCCTGCTGGAGCACTTCCGAATCTCCCCCGTGCGCGCAGAGAGAGAGGGATCGATGGTGCAGGTCGCCGCTGGCTATTCGCCGGACGAGTACCGACTGCTGGGCAAGATCAGCGGCCCGGCGCCGTTCTCGGGAGTGCTTGTCCACCACGGCTGGAAAACGGATGCGGTGAATCTACCGCGCGTTTTGTGGAGTTCGACCGATCGACTTCCAGCAATCGCTCCGGCGGAGGTGGAACTGAGATAAGCGGGTCCGCATCGGCCGGCTGCCTGGCGCCGACTCGGATCACGTACAATCGGCGCTTTCCATCACGCGCGGCTATTGACGCGAATTAACAGGACGACAACCAGGACACCCTTTATGAGCGCTCGTTTCAGTCTTGCTATCGACCTCGGCACAAGCAACAGCGCAATCGCGATCGCCGATCTCGAGAGTGGTGAGACCAAGATTATCGAAATCGCGCAGACCGTAGGGCCGAAACAAATCGGCGAGATGCTTACACTGCCGTCCGCCGTTTATATTCCGCACTCCGAGGAGTTCCCGGAAAGTTCTTTTCCTCTGCCCTGGAATGATGCCGGGGAGCGCGTGATCATTGGCCAGTTCGCGCGCGAGCGGGGGGCGCTCGTGCCTGATCGCGTTGTGACTTCCGCCAAATCCTGGCTGTCCAACCCGCATATCGACCCGAAGCAGCAGATTCTGCCCTGGCGATCCGACATCGCGGAAGAGAAGCTCTCGCCACTCGAATGCTCGCGCCATTACCTCCAACATCTCAGGGAGGCGGTGCTACATACCGAGCGGGCGCAGGGGCGGGATTGGGACTTCGCGGAAGGCGAGATCGTTGTAACCGTTCCTGCCTCGTTCGATGAGGTCGCAAGAAGCCTCACGGCCGAGGCTGCCAAGGCTGCGGGCCTTGAGGACGTCACATTGCTGGAGGAGCCTCAGGCTGCATTTTACGCCTGGATGGCGCAGACGGGCAGAGAATGGCGAAAACTGATTGCTGATGGCGACATCGTGCTGGTCTGCGATGTGGGTGGTGGGACAGCGGATTTTAGCTTGATCGCGGTCACAGATGTCGAAGGACAGCTGGAGCTTGAGCGCGTCAGCGTCGGCGAGCACATTCTGCTAGGTGGCGACAATATGGATTTGGCGCTCGCGTATGCGCTGAACGCCAAGCTTGAGGCCGCGGGCAAACGACTGGATTCCTGGCAGTTCCTGGCGCTCGTGCATGCCGCCTCCAAAGCCAAGATCGTGCTGTTTGATGATGCCGGGCTGGCGCAGGCGCCGATCGCGGTCCCGTCGCGCGGCTCCAGCCTGCTTGCTAAAACTGTCTCAACGACTCTCGATCGCGAGACACTGGAGCAAGTTGTCGTCGACGGTTTTTTCGCTAGAACCAGTGTCGACGACCTGCCGCACGAGAGCCGCATGACAGGGCTGCAGGAATTCGGTTTGCCCTATGCTTCCGACCCGGTCGTCAGCAAGCATATCGCCCAGTTTCTCGCTCGGAGTCTGCAGAACGTAAAGGCAAGCGAAAAGCTTGCCGCTCTGGTGGAGGTTTCGGCTGACGCGCAGGTGCTGATGCCGACCGCGGTCTTGTTCAATGGGGGCGTTTTCAAGGCCGCCCCAATCCGTACCCGGGTGCTTGAGCTGCTGGCGTCCTGGAATGGGGGCCAGCCAGTCCGCGAATTGGAGGGTTTCGAACCAGACCTCGCCGTCGCACGCGGCGGCGCGATCTACGGACGCCACCGCGCCACTGGCAAGGGCGTGCGCATCAAGGCCGGCGCGGCGCGTTCCTATTACATCGGCCTGGAAGCGTCGATGCCCGCCGTTCCGGGCTACAAGCCGCCGCTCAAGGCATTGTGTGTTGTCCCGCAGGGGATGCAGGAAGGCACGGAACTGCTAATCGAAGGACGCGAGTTCGGCCTTGTCACCGGCCGCACGGCGGAGTTTCGGTTTTTCTCCTCATCGGTACGAAGCGGCGATACGCCGGGACAGATACTCCCCGACGCCGAACGTGACCTTGATGACGCTGGCCTACTCGAAGTCGCGATCCCAGCCGTTGACGTCCCGATGGGGCAGGTGGTGCCAGTCCGCGTCAGTCCCGTCGTCACCGAACTTGGCATCCTTGAGCTTTGGATGCGGCACACGAACTCCGATCGCCGATGGAAGGTTGAGTTCCAGGTCCGCACGGAATAGGGGCCGCCCCTGGAGGTAATTCTTGACGAAAGACCGCGCCCGCTTCGCCATCGGTATTGATCTCGGCACGACCAACTCCGCACTCGCATTCGCGCCACTGGTCGGCAAGGGGACGCCAGAAGTCCTTCTCGTCCCGCAATGGGAAGGCCTGACGAGTCTGACCGAGAAGCCAACGTTACCTTCTTTCCTGTACCTCCCAGAGGAAGCGGTCGCGGCACACTTCCGCAGTGAGGAGGTCGAAGCCGGACAATGGATCGTCGGCCTTTTTGCACGCATAAAGGCAAGCGAAGCGCCCGGACGGGTCATCCATTCCGCGAAGTCGTGGCTTTGCCATCACGCCGCCGACCGGTTGGCACCTTTTCTGCCATGGGGATCAACGGTTCTGGCACGTGAGCAGAAAATCTCGCCGGTACGCGCCTCGGCACTGATTCTGAACTATTTGCGGGGGATCTGGAACAGCCGGTTTGCCGAGGCCGGCTTTGCGTTCGATGATCAGGACGTCACGGTTACCGTTCCGGCTTCCTTCGATGCGGCGGCGCAGCGACTGACGATTACCGCCGCAGAGGAAGCGGGCTTCCCCAGTGATGTGCGACTGCTCGAAGAGCCACAGGCTGCGTTCTATTGCTGGCTGGAAAGCCACGACCCCGCGCGCGAATTATGGCAGCAGCCCGACAACGGCGATGCTGGGCTGCGACACGTGGCGGTTATCGATATCGGCGGCGGAACGTCGGATTTCAGCATTTTTGAAGTTCGCCTGAACGAGCAAATGCCGGACCCTGACATCAGGCGTGTCGCGGTGAGCGAGCATACGCTGCTCGGCGGCGACAATGTCGACCTTGCCGTCGCCCATTTCCTGGAGCCGCGGCTTGCTGGGGCGGGCGGCCGGCTTTCCGGCCCGCAATGGGATCAGCTCGTCGCCGCCTGCCGTCATCTGAAAGAGCTCGCGCTCGCCGCTACGGGGCCGCCGGATGAGCGGTTCGTTGTTGCACTGGCCGGTCGCGGGTCGGGCATGGTCGGCGGCTCGCAGACGGCGACGGTGATGCGGGCGGAAGTCGAGAACCTATTGCTGGACGGATTTTTTCCCTTCTGCGACGCGGCGGCGCGGCCGTACCGGACGCAGGCGGCACTGAGGGAATGGGGGCTTCCTTATCCTCCCGACAGCGCGATAACCCGACACCTTGCCGAATTCCTCAACGACGGCCCGCGCATTGATGCCGTCCTGTTCAACGGCGGATCCGTCCGACCGCCGCTCCTGCGCCAAAGACTCCGCGAGCAGATCGGAGGCTGGCAGAACGGTTTCGTACCCCAAGTTCTGAAGAACGAGGAGCCGGATTTGGCGGTGGCGCGTGGAGCCGCGCGATTTGGTGCCCTTCTCCACCACCGTTCGGGTCGCATCGCCGCTGGGGCCGCCGCTGCGATATTTCTCGAAGTGGAGGGGATACAAGCAACGGATCGCCAGACTGTGCGCCCGCCCCTCGTATGCGTTCTTCCTCAGGGTGCAGCGCCGTCGCAGCTTTTTGAGATCGCTGATCTTGGGCTTAAGCTTCGCACCGATCAGCTGGTGCGCTTCCAGGCTTATTCCTCAACCCGGAAGAACGTTAGCCGGGCCGGAGACATCGTTTCCTGGTCCGAAGGCGAATTTCACGCGTTGCCCCCACTCCAGACCATCGTCAGGACGGCTGAGCTATCCGGTCCGGAAACGGGCGGGATGTTGTCCGTCGGTCTGACAGCGCGGATGAACGCACTGGGGTTGCTCCACATCTCGTGCGTCAGCGCCGATCCCGCCTTCCAGCAGTCCTGGCCGCTGGAATTCAACATGCGCGAGCACGTCCAAGGCGTCGCGGGCGCGCCCGGTGCGGGGCGGGCGCGGGAGGCAAACGCTCCGATTGAACCGAACGCTTCAGCGGACGCGCTGGTAACGGCACGTAGGCAGATCGGGATCGTGTTCACCCAGCCTGCCAATAACAACAAGAAGAACAAGATTACTGCTGCCACGATCCTCAAGGGTATGGAGCGCATCATCGCGTCTGCCAGAGGTGAATGGAACGGGCCCCTGCTGCGCGCCCTTTGGCCTGCGCTTGAGGAGCGGCGGGACGACAGACGACGTTCCGCGGACCACGAAGAGGCTTGGCTCATCATGGCTGGATTCCTGCTGCGCCCGGGCTTCGGCGTTGTCCGGGACGACCTTCGTATCGATGCCCTGTGGCGGGTGCACGATGATGGTCCGTGTTTTCCTGGTCGGCGCATCAAGAGCCAAGAATACATCCTCTGGCGCCGGGTGGCGGGCGGGCTCACGCGCGAACGCCAGACTAGGCTTATGGCCGGAGAGATCGAGAGGATCCGCAGCGGCAGGGCGCCCGACGAACTCGTGCGTCTGGCTGGATCCCTGGAACTGATCCACCACGACACCAAGGCGGAACTGGTGCGTTGCCTCTGCGACATCGCGGTGACGCTTGCACGGGCCAAGCGGCACTGCGCTCCTTATCTTGCGGCGCTCGGGCTCCTGCTCAGCCGCACTCCGCTCTACGCAGGGCCGGAGAGTGTCGTCTCGCCCGATCTCGTCGAGCACGCGTATCAGGCTTTCCAGCGCTTCGATTGGACCACGCCGGAGTTGCTCGACCTGCAGATTCTGTTCCTCCGGGCCGCGCGCGTTGTCGACGATCGGAGCCTGGATCTACCCATGTCTTTGCGCGGCCTGATTGCCGGCAAGCTGGAGAAATCCGGCGTTCCTGCGCTGCAGACCGCAAAAATCAAAGGTTTCGTTCCGATCGGACGATCCGATCGGGCCGGTCTATACGACGATTCACTCCCTCCTGGTCTGATCCTGATCGAATAGACATGCGCAAGGCCCGCGCCGCTAGCAGCCACGCCGCCGAGAAGCGTGATGAAGTCGCAAGCACGGTCGCCGCCGCACCGCTTTGACGTGAGTCAATATTTCTACTAAGGCGTACTCATAAATCCGCCCGTACAAATGCTGACCCAAGCGAGGTCCGCCAGCTAAGGGCCGATTCCGTTGAAAAAGGCCGCGGTTGCGACTCAGAGATACCAGTGATTCAGTCTGTCTAGTTGGCAGGACTGA
>NZ_JBANAZ010000133.1:0-9498 GCF_059803455.1 Bradyrhizobium sp. UFLA05-108
AGTTGAGGCCCTCGCCAAAAAATGGGCAGGCAAGCGCGCCAAACGCAGCTAACCCGCGGCCTGCACCGGAGGGTTACGTAACCTATGCCCTCGTCGCGTTAAAAATTACAGCGGCATGGAATGACAGCAGGGGCACGCACGGCAAAGCCGGCTTTCATACTTTCATCCGTTTGAATTTTGGATGCCGAGAGCCAAGCGAAAGCGGCTCGCCAATTTTTTATCGATCCGTTCTGCGTTTTCCCCGCCTCTTCGCTGGCTTGGCCAGCCTTTACGGCGGCCGCCTGGTTTGTGTGGTGCCAGCTCCGGGTCACGCGGTCGGCTTAAAAAGTCGTGGCCCCGCGAGGTCGCGGAGCCGCTGAGATCGGATGGCCGGCACTCAGGCCGCGGCAGGCCTTCGCGTTGACGGCCTGCGTAGCGCCAGCGCGGGCACGATCAGTGCATGGACTGAAAGCACTTTTTAGGCATGGCATCTAGGCTTCTGAATACAAATGATTTGCTTGCATCATCAGCTCCTCCCACGATCAGCTGCGGGGCCGGAATCTTGTAGCTAGCCTGCAGCTTGTCCTTCAAATACGCCTCGAGCGCCAACCATGTTGGATTCTTTTGAGAGAAGAACACGAATTTCAAATACCTGCTGGAGACGTCCGCGTTGTAGACGGTTTCATCAGGGTAGTTCACGCTGTCGCCGCAGATCACCGAGCTGAGAAAACCCAAAGTGAAGACGCCATTACCCGTTTTGGCGATCGTGCCGGGGGACCATAGGCTGAAACCAGGGATGATATCGTTCAGGGCGAACAGAGACTCTTCGTAGGAATAACCGCCTGGATTTGTGCTTAGTAAGAGATCCCATTTGGCATGGTCGTTTGTCCAACTGTTAAACACTTTCGTCCCGATGTTGTTGAGATCGGGATCATTCTTGTCGCCATTGGGAGACGGTCGACATGCGTCGAGGATCAACATCCTCCGCTCGACCTGCGCTTTGTTCAGTTGGCTCATGATCACATCAGGGTTTAGGCCGGGACCGCGAGGATCAGAAGTCTGAAGTTCAACCAGTCCGTTCTTTGTTGCCCCGTGACCGGCAAAAAACACGAGCACCTCGTCGTCCCAAGGTTCGCTCCGACCCGCCTTTTCCGTCGCTATCGCGCCCAGCATGACTCCGATAGTGGTGTTGACCTTCTCAGAAAACAGACTGTCTTGCTTACCCATGACTACAATATCGAGATGTTGGTCATGCAAATCATCTAGCAAGACTTTCGCCT
Organism: Bradyrhizobium sp. UFLA05-108; assembly: GCF_059803455.1. NCBI lineage: Bacteria > Pseudomonadati > Pseudomonadota > Alphaproteobacteria > Hyphomicrobiales > Nitrobacteraceae > Bradyrhizobium > Bradyrhizobium sp. UFLA05-108. The sequence goes on from NZ_JBANAZ010000133.1 coordinate 1,260, forward strand.
TCGGATTACTCAGGATCGCATCAGGGGCGTAGTCGCCTGGAGGAACATAAAACAGCTCGATCTTCATATCGTCGTACGCGGAAACTCCTCCGAAGGTCCCTTGCAGCTTCTTGTTGAAGTCCATCGCGAGAAGGCGAGCGAAATCCAATGCATCCTCGTGGGCATACTGAAGTGGGTTCGAGGCCGACTTGGAGAATCCCATGATTAGGGCCCACAGCTTCCGCTTACTGCGCGGTGGTTCGATCGCGCCAGGCGCCGACCACTTAACAAAAAAGCAGCGACTCGCGATGGGCAGGTCATTGCCGGCTGAATCGGCGGGCGTGCCGTCGCGATTGATGCCACGGTACAAAAATTTGCATATCTCAATTGGACCGAGGCGCTGGAGCGCTTTTGGCAACTCTAGATCTACCTGCATTTCCGCGGATGGATTGACGGGCAGCGCACGTCCGTCTGCAAATCGCACGCCATTGTAAATAACTGGCACATCCATTTCGCCCGACTTGAACCTCAGATACCTCTGCTTTCCGTCATTCCACCCTGACAGCGTGACTTGCGCCGAAAATCTCTCTGTTTTCACGGCAAGGCCGGCGATGACCTCGACCTCAGTCTGCTGTTGCTCCGCATGCTTGAGGATAGGACTCCGATCGCTCAGCTTTAACTGCGCGCCCTCCGCACGTTCGATATTGGCGAGACTACTTCCAAGTGCTGTCTGGGCATGAGCAACACCGACGAATTCAAATCGACGTACAGTGGATGCGTCCACATATCGGTTGCTCGGGGTGGGGCCATTTTCAGCTGCGCGGCTCGGTCCTCGCAGCCTCGGCGCACTTCGCAATGAACTGCGAACTGCATCCGGATCGTAGAGAGAAGGATCTTGCTGAAAATCAACGCAACCGGGGGCTCGCCCCGGTAGCTCGACCGGATAGCACGCGAGCCGTTGGGATCCGACCGCACCGTCAATCGCATATCGGCCGTTAGGAAGCCAGGCCAAGAACCCCCATCTTCCGTCATCAGACTGGGTCAAGTAGAGCGACATGATCAAGGGTAGACAATTCGAGGGACTAAACCCAAGCGCGTACCAACGGATAATTCCGTCCCCATGCGCTACAACAAGGAACTGGCCATCTGTAGTGATGTTCATCCGCTGAGCTTCTGCACGAACGGGTCTTGTACAGACCGTTCCCCCTTCTTCGCTCAGGACTCGTATGGCCCGATCCGTTCCCCACACGACCATCTTTAGCTCGTCGACGCCAGGTAGGCGTGGTACTTTGACCGCAGCTAATGACACTTCGTTCGGATCAATTCTGTCGAGCGGCAATGGCCGGTTGAAGAATACGGGAGGATTGTCCGCGACCCGACTGTCGTACCCCCATTTATCACGGCTAGATTTTGGTTCGCTTAGTTCATAGCGATCCTGGTGATCGGTCCGTGCGATGAGAGTACGCAGACGGTCCTTCAGCTCTGATTCATCGTCGATCGGGGCGGCATCGACAAGACGCATTTGATCGAAGAGTACGTTGAACAGCCTGTACTTTCCTTGCAAGACGGTCGAAAAATATACGTTGTTACGTTCATCGAGGATCAATCGATAATCTTCATCGAATCCGCGGAAGCTGATTGCCCGATTCTCTGCAATAACTCGCGACAATCGGGGGCGCGGCACCGACACATCGATCGTCGCGATCCGCTCGGTCGAAATGAACAACGTCTTGGCCGGAAAACCGGGATCAATCAATTTCGCAATATACAAGAACGTGTCTGTCTGGCCTTGGATTTCTTGTAACGTGACACGGCTAAGATCCCGATCGAAGATCGCGATGTTGTTGGTTTCGTCGTTGTCGTCCTTTCCATTTAGGTCCTGATTCGGAAGAAATCCGTAAGCTATCAGAGAGGCCTCATTGTCACCTTGTCCTTCGACCGGCATCCAGGCCAAATTGGGAAGATAGACCGCGCCGTGATCAGGTTTCAGCTGATCCTTTAGGGAGAACGTCTTCTCAATATCGTAACCTCGCCCCTTTCTTCTCAAGAGGCCCACTTGGGGCGAAGCGACGTCGCCAACCGCCAAACGCGAAAGATCGGAAGAAAGCGCCAACCGACCTGGCTGAACCAGTCCTATTTGATCTCGGGAAACGAAGCCGGGCTTCTCGCCAGGAAATACCAAACCCTTCGTTCCATCGCTCAACGGATGCGGATAGATCGTAAGGCCCGAGGTTGAAAGGGCGAAGAGCCATGGATCGTCACCGACGGCATCGCTGAAGACAAGATCCGTCCCGCGCGGACGTGCTTCACACAAGCTCATCTTCCCCTCGGGGCAGCAGCTCTTTCCGGCATTCGACGCGGCATATTCCCCGTCATCCTTGAAGACCGGAGCTCCGGCATATCGCGGGTCCCGCAATTGCGACACCGCCCAGATTCTTAACCCGCATCCGCCGCTGAGAAGAGCAGCGAGAAATTGTCCGTCGGGAGAGAAGCGAAGCCGCGTAACGTAGGTGGGTATTTCAGATTCCAACGTTGCGATGATGTTTCGCCGCGCGCGATCGAATACGTATATTCGCGCGGTTGCACGCTGGTAACCGCCGCTTTTATCGCTTAGTGGCGGCGCCGAAAGTGCCACATATTCCGCATTGGGAGCGATAGTTGCCTGATACTTCGCTGGTTCGAATTCATCGCGCAGTGGCGCCCGGAAGACCGTGGGACGCCAGCTATCCTCGGTTTCACGGAACCAAACCGTGGCGATCCTTGATGAGCTCGCGGTCACAAAAAATCGCCCTGACCTGTCGGCATCGAGAGAGGTCGGTTTGCCGGAGAATGGCGTACTAATCTCCAACGGAAGGATTTGTGCTCGAGGCTCAAAGAAGCTGAACTGATAGAGGGAGAGCAGCGCCAGCTCGGCCACGACGATCATCCCCGTCGCAACGTATAGTCTCGGGTGTTTGCAGATCGATTCCCAGTAGATTGAGGCCCACCTTAAAAGGCGCTCGCGAAGCAAGTGCGCTTCAGGACGACTGCGGTTGTCTCTTGAATCCGACATCGTTCCGTACCCACCTATCTTACCGATTCGCCTCGGCTCCGAGATCAGGACTAGCGTCGGGACGCGTACCCGGCCGATTTCTCACCTGTGGCGATGGCATAAGCACCGGCGACGAAGGCAGGATCACTTGCGGCCAAGGCGGGGCTGACCATGCCCGTGCCTGATCGGCGTCCGGTCGCGTGCCCGGCCGATTGCTCGCCTCCGGTGATGGCATAATCACCGGCGACGAAGGCAGGGTCACCTGCGGCCAAAGCGGGGCTGGCCATGCCCGTGCCTGATCGGCGTCCGGTCGCGTGCCCGGCCGATTGCTCGCCTCCGGTGATGGCGTGATCACCGGCGACGACGGCACGGTCACCTCCGGCCAGGACGGGGATGACCATGCCCGAGGCTGATCGACGTCTGGTCGCGTGCCGGGCCGGGCCTTTGGGATGCCTGATGGCGTTGGGAAGAGCGGTTTGAGCTCATCTGCCATGCTTGGAGCCTCGCCGAGATAGGCGGCGACAGAAAGTATCATCAGTCCAAATGCCTTCGCGCTTGTCGATTTGGGCATCACCGATGGGCATTTGTCGAACCGCATTGTGACCTCCTATCAATAGACGCTGACGACCAGTTGAAAATCCGCAGAGCCAACAGATTCGCCACGACGGAGTATGACGGTGTAGAGATCGTCTGGCGGTGAAGGCTTCTCACAAAAGGCAACCTGCGCATGAGGCTGATCGCGACAGATCGCATCGTCTTGATCGCGGCTGCGTTTAGGTAGCAACAGCAGCGTAGGTTGATGGAGCAGGTCGTCCTTGGCCCCTGAGGATCTCGCCAAGTTGGCACTGACGCGAAGCCGGGTGGCTGCCTGCACAGAGAATTCGAACACATGCTCCGGATAGGCGTCGTTAATCTGCCCTGTGAATTGAACGTACCGATGTTCGTCGTCGCTATCGAGCGGCAACAACGAGCCACACTGCCGCTTGATCGTACCTGCGGCCTTTTTTATCCAGTTACGATTCTTGAAAACGCTCGCGTCATAGGCGCGATCGAGCTTTGCGCAAGTCAGATCGATTCCACCCGACGTAACCCCGGAGACAACAGGTTCAGGCCGATTTGACTCGAGCAGGAGCGGACCGCCAGAGTCACCGTAGCAGGTGTTAGATCCGCTGCCTGGCGTATACCGCCAACAGATGAGATCCGATTTTGGAAACTTGTCCGGACAGGCTGACGCGACGACATCACCGTAACGTTTGAGCCCAGCATCCATTTTGTCCGCAGTTGTCCGGCCAAAGCCAACGATCTTGGATACAGATCCGGATGCCTGTTCACGGTCATCATTGATTATATCGGGCACGATACCGTCGACAGGGGTCACTAGACGAATGACCGCGACATCAGCTTGAGATCCCGTCTCTTCATTCGGACGCTGGTAGTCGCGCTTGGGCCAGTCGATCGATCTTACGTCGAACACACCCGCATGCTGCAAAAATACCTTGTAGTGCGATTTGTCGAGATCGGAGGTGACGCAGTGGGCTGCCGTCAGGAATGCGTCGCACCCAATAATCGTGCCCGTGCAGGACGTTCCGAGACCTCCGATTCCCATATGCAGCAGCGCACCCACAGTTGGATACCAAGTCGTGAGAGTGCCATCGACGACCCTTACGAGAGATTCCGTCTCGGCACCGATGACGTGTTTGTGGCCGGAGATATTCGGCTTTCCAGCTGCTTCGCCGGCGCCGACCGAACTGTAGTTAAGGCAGGCCAACGATAGCATCAGCGCAGTCCCGCCGACTCTCATCAACCTGTGTTCGTATCGAGCCATGACAACTCCTGCATCATGGGCTTTGAACAGCCTGCCTAAAGGCTTGATTGTTGAGAAGGCGCTCTACGTCCGTACTCGGCGCCGACGACGGCGACCCCATAGCGATATTGAGCGTGTGCGTTCGTACCGCTGAAGCGGAAACGAGATTGCCGAGCGTCGTCGGCCCCTTCCAATGCAGGAGAGCCCAGTTGGGAGAGAGTCCCGCGCCGATCGTCACGATAAAATTCACCGCATGGGAGAGTGAGTCGATCGGCGGATCTGGATTGGCCAGTAGTTTTGCCGCGCTGGCATATCGCGCCGCAGCCTCCGAGTTTTCAGCTGCGTTCGTAGCGAGAGCAACAATGTCTTGGTGAGACAGATCTTTCCCGCTGTTGGTCAGCTTTTCCCATGCTTGATGAGAATACTTGGCGGCATTTGAAGCCTCTAGCGCGAAGCTCGCAATTCTAGCCTGCACCCTCGTATCAAGAAATCTCGTTGTTCTGGCTTGTCTTGCGGTGGCGTTCGCCTGCTGTGCCGATTTTACCGCATCAGTCTCGGAATTCTTGGCGTAGTCCGTATAGTATGCGAGATCGGAATCTGGGGCGTTGGTGCCTTCCGTTCTTGCGCCCCCGGCCGATGCAGCCTTGCCACCTGCTCCAGGAGACGGATGAATTCCCAGATTAAGATCGTGGTGGGCAACAGGCTCGAGCGCGGCATCGATCCACGGACCCAAGTCGAGATTTCCCTGTAGATCGGTGCTTCCCACTGGCAAGCACTCGTGCAGTCGACCTGGCCCCCACTCGCGCCAGGCCTTGAGCTCCCGCAGAGACATCGTGAAGCTCACGGTCTCCGTTCGGAAGACCTGGCTGCTATAGTTGGCGCCAAAGCCGAGATTAAAGTTCTGAGCAGTTGCGCCGACGGAATTGCCCGGCGTCCCGCTCGGAAAGGCCGCGGAGCTGGGGCCTGCGCCAAGAAAATAAGCGTTCTGCAAGGGCTGCACGAAAGTCGCGCTCGGTGAAAGGCTGCCAGACTCGTTGGCCTGCAGCGTCAGGTCGGCTTTAACCGTCCAGGACTCCAGCCAAGCGAATCTTTTATCTTCCATTTTGTGATCGACGGCATCGGCAAGTTCGCACTTCACGCGCTCAACCACATCTCTGATGGAGATTTCGGTACTAAAGGGCAGATTGTTGGTAGCATGCCAAAGAGGGGGCACTTGGCTACACGCGGCGAGCAACAAGCCGCAGCAGACACCCGGTACAATGGACTTAATTCTATTCATGGAATGTCCCCCCAGACACGCCTACGGTAATCTACTCTGGGACTTGCAACAGTATTCGCCGATCTGCATCCGTCGCGCGCCAGCGCATGTGCAAGCGCCCCTTTTGGCGAATCCCGCGAACTACTCGCTTGCAAAATTGCGCGGGTTCTTTTTCCAGTCCACCCACTTCGTTCTGCCCATCGGCGGAAACTCAGCAAGCACCCGCTTTTCGCCGGCGGCCTTCGCCTTCGCATTGTCGCTCCAGGCGGAAGCGCCTCCCACTCGAACCGCATTGTAGATCGCTGTGACCGTCAAACCGTCGACTTGGAAATCTTCCATGCTGCTCTTTAGAATTGCATCAGCATTTTCCCTTGGGATCGTCTGCGTCCAATACAGGTAGTCGTGGATGATTGCAGCGTAGGCATATGTGCCGTCCGGCCGAAGAGCCGACCAAAAGATCCGAGGAACGCTCGCGAGATCCGACACAAATCCTTTCGGAACGGTAACGGCCTTTAAACCGCCGCCCTGTCGCGCGCTCGGCTCCCATGAGATTGGATCCAGGAGATAGTAGATAGGTTCATTGAAACGGCCGAGATGGAGCGGCGAGTCCGACGTCCTAGCCGGATCCGACATCCAGGCGGTCATCCAACCTCCTTTGGAATATTGCTTCCGGTCAGCTTTCGAACGAGCCGAGGCAGATAGGGTCTGCGCTCCGAGGAGGCCACTAACGAGCAGAGATTTGATCAGCGTCCGGCGAGTAGACCTACAAGGGTAATCTTGCGAACGTTCGGGCATGAACAGCTCCTCTAAATAACCGGCTCAGTAAATTTGGTTGAAAGCGATATCATTTACCAACCAGTAGGCGAATGCAAGGGGGAAGCCGAACCCGGCCCCGCAAAAGCACAGCGCATTCGCTCCTGCACAGGAGTGGTGTACCGGCTTCACATGCGCGCGATCGCCCGCGATCTGGAGCTAGGCTTGGATCCCAAAAAGATCTTGATGCGCTGGCCGAAACACTTTTGCGCTTCGTGCGATTCTTCCCAGAGCAGCGACGAGGGGTACTGGCACGTGAGGGACTCGGAAACGTGTTTTAGAACCTAATGACTCGCAAGGTGCGAAGCTCAAAGGGCCCCCAAAAGGGGCTCTTTTCTTTAACGACGGGATGCGTCCCTTGCGAAGGTCACCCCTTCGTTGTCATGACTACGAGTACAACACCGGCAACGATAACGAGAGCTAGGAAGATCTTGCGCCTAAGAGCTCTTTGCGAGTCCAACCGCTGAGTGCAGGGTGCGCAAAGTGATCGAAGTCCAAAGTAACTTCTGGTCGATGGTACCTTGATCCCAAGCAGTGCAGCAATGGTGAACAGAAAGAAAGAAGGAGGCAAAGGGAATAATCCCGCCACGCTTGTCCCCGTTCGGACGTTTCTGCGAACGCCCTGTCCTTTTGCTAGTGCTGTCCCGCAGTGATAACAGCCCGCCATGCCTCAATCTCACTCTCTACATCGATAGTATGTTGCATTTCCCTTAGCGCTCGACCAAGACAATGCGATCCCGGAAATCCCGAAGCTAATTGTCGCTGGCCATCTATCTGCACCAACCTGACAATGGCCACGGACCGCCCAGCCTGATCGACTAGGAAGGAAAGCATCGAATGTGCATACGCCCCCTTCTGTCCTGGCTTCTTGGGCGGAGATCGTGAGCTGAACACCCTGCGTACATGCGGCATCGGTCGCCCAACCGCCAAGAAATGAGCGATTGCGCGCAACTGCCTGAGGCGATTGCAACGCTTGGGTAGTCACTGCATCCAAACGATTGTCGGGCGGCAAATGATTGACAATTTTGAACTCCCGCAAGCCATTGAGCGCGGTGACGGTCCACGACGGCTCAATCGCTGCGGTGAAGCCTAAGTCCTTCAGGCGACCGATCGAGGGATCAGGCGAGGCAACGATTGGAGGTGATTGGGCAACGCTAGGGGTGACCTCAGCTAGTGCCTGCGGTGGCGGCTTGATCTCACGAGGCGGATCGAGTGGTGGCACCGCTGGAGGAACGGTTGCCGCCTCAAATGTCAATCGGCTTGCAAATTTGACCCCTCGTATTGCCTCAGGAAGGAATGTTACCCGGGATGAAGGTCTGCGAGCTCCGCAGACCGATCTCGAAGCTGCGGCGAA